>CAZEEJ010000004.1:65803-69008 GCA_964511155.1 uncultured Planctomycetales bacterium
ACCGGTCGCCGGCACCAGCGCGGCAGGAGTGGCCGGCGCGTTTGTGCCCGCTAACACCGTGCCGCACAGCACAGACATACCTGCACATACGATGACCGAAGACCGACCCATGGTCTCGTACTCCCGCCACGACCTGAACAATTCCGGGAAAACCCCCTGCAACTGCCCCAGGCGCGCTTCCACCTCAACTTCAGCGTACCGAAAAACGGTGAGCCAAGTCAAGGCACAAAATGAGGTTAGGGCATTCCCCCTATGCGTCGAGCGCCCGGTTGTGCGACACCGTGCACCGATGTCACTCCGTCGGATTCGCCTCGCGTTGGGCTCTGCGCGGCCGTTGCGGTTGCTCCCCCTCCCGAGCGGCGGGCTTGCCCTCCGCATGGGGCGTGGGCATCGGAGCCTTGATCCGCTCACGCCAGGCCTTCAGCCGGGCCTGCAGTTCCTTGGCCCGGTCCGGCATCGTCTCCGCCAGGTTGTTCCACTCCCCGATGTCCTCACGAAGGTTGTAGAGCTCCAGACGGCCGTCCTCGAGAAACTCCATCAGCTTGAAGTCGCCCACGCGGATGGTGCTGACCGGCAACGTGCGCCACAGGTTCTGACCGGCGCCCAGGTAACCGGGGAAGTGCCAGTAGATTGCGTCGCGCTCGAGCTTCGCCTTCCCGCCACTGCTCAGCAGTTCGAGGTAACTAACCCCGTCAAGCGGGTAATCGGGCGGGGGTTCGGCATCCGCGAGCCGCAGCAGCGTCGGATACAGGTCCACGCTGTTGATCGGTTCATGACATTCCGTGCCGGCGGGAATCCGGCCGGGGCAACGGAAAATGTAGGGCACGCGGACGCCGCCCTCGTAGAGCATGCCCTTCCCCCCGCGCAGCGGGGCGTTGTCCGTCACGGTTTTCCCCCGCGAGATCCCCTCACGCTCGTGGCCGCCCACGCCGCCGTTATCGCTCGAGAAGATCACCAGCGTGTTCGACGACAGATTCAACTCGTCAAGCACCTTCACGATGCGGCCGACGCTCTCGTCCAGGCTGGCAATCATGGCCGCGTAGACCGGGTCATGATGACCCCCCACCGCGGGCTTGGGTTTGAACCGGTCGATCAGCTCCTGCTTCGCCTCGATGGGAGAATGCACGGCGTAATGAGCCAGATAGAGGAAGAACGGCTCCGCCTTGTGCCGCCCAATGAAGTCCACCGCCTTGTCGGTCAGAAAATCCGCCAGATAGGTGCCCGGCGGGTAGGCCGTCTTCGGGTTGGTCGGAAAGTCGAAGTGTTGGCCGGACGAGACGATCGCTTCATCAAAACCTCGGCGTCCCGGATGGTGCCCGCCATCGTCGCCCAAGTGCCACTTGCCGAACATGCCCGTGACGTAGCCCGCGGATTTCATCGCCCGGGCGATCGTGATCTTGCTGAGGGGCAGCTTGGCCACGTTCTCCGGCGGGCGGAGCGACCGACTGCGCCAGTTGAAGCGGTCGATGCTGCCGACCGTGAAGACGCCGGTCCGCGCCCCATACTGTCCGCTCATCAGGGCCGCCCGCGTGGGCTGACAGTTCGGGCCGCAGGTGTACCCGTTGGTGAACCGGATGCCCTGCTCCGCCAAGCGGTCAATGTGCGGCGTCTCGTAGTACTTGCTGCCGTAGCAGGCCAGGTCCGTGTACCCGAGGTCATCGGCCAGGATGAACACGACGTTGGGCGGGTGCGCAAACAGCTCGGTCGCACCGGTCGCCGCATCGCTCGCCAGCGAGCAGGCGGCGACTAAACCCACCCAAACCGTGGCGTGAACATGACGCATGGAGAATCTCCTCAGGTAGGGGCATCCGACCGGCCGGGGGATCGCTCACCCGGCGATTGGTCCTGGACCTCAAGCCCACCGGCCGAGCCGGGGGAACCAGCATCGCTATCGCACCGGCCCTGCGACGAGTTCCCGGCATCGCAGGGGCGCCCGGCGGACAACGGGGAAGATCCTACTGGGCTCAACCCCATCCTTCAACCATCCCACCTGGCCGAGTCCATGCCCCCCCGCTTGGCCCTCCCGCACGCGGCACCGGCTCGTCTGGCCCACCCAGCGGCTCAGCCGGCAACGCAGCGTGGAGACCAAACAACACCATCCCGCCAACAGGTCCGCCGACGGCGCGCCATGCGCAAAAAAACCGCCGGCCGCGCGACGCGCGACCGGCGGTTCAAAAGCAATCAAATCGAGGCAGGATGCGAGTTGCCACCGTCCACTAAGAACCACTTCCAAAGCGTATCAGGTGCCTTTCGCAAATCATGGCCCGCCGGTCGCCTGGCGACGCGGACAGTCCATCATTCATGCGATCAAGCCCTTGGCCATTAGTACGGGTACGCTCAAGGCATTTCTGCCCTTACACTTCCCGCCTATCGACCTCGTGGTCTACGAGGGGCCTTCTGACTCCGAAGAGTCACCGAGACCTCATCTTGAGGGGGGCTTCACGCTTAGATGCATTCAGCGTTTATCCTTTCCCGACTTAGCTACCCTGCGCTGCCCTTAGCAGGACAACAGGTACACCAGCGGTCGGTACCTTCCAATCCTCTCGTACTAGGAAGATATCCTCGCAAGTCTCGTACGCCCACGGCAGATAGGGACCGACCTGGCTCACGCCGGTCTGAACCCAGCTCGCGATGGGCCGACATCGAGGTGCCAAACCTCCACGCCGCTATGGACGCTCGGTGGTGATCAGCCTGTTATCCCCGGAGTACCTTTTATCCGTTGAGCGATGACCCTTCCACACGGGATCACCGGATCATTAGGGCCTACTTTCGTATCTGCTCGACCCGTCGGTCTCGCAGTTAAGCCGGCTTATGCCCTTACACTCGCCGTGCGATTGCCAACCGCACTGAGCCGACCTTTGCGCTCCTCCGTTACTTTTTAGGAGGAGACCGCCCCAGTCAAACTGCCCACCTAACACTGTCCCACGCCCGGCTTCACGGGTCGCGGTTAGGATACAAATAGCACAAGGGTGGTATTTCAACGTTGGCTCCCCGACAGCCGGAGCTGCCGGATCACCGCCTCCCACCTATCCTACGCATGTGATATCTGTGGCCAATATCAGGCTGCAGTAAAGGTTCACGGGGTCTTTCCGTCTTGCCGCGGGTATGTGGCATCTTCACCACAACTTCAATTTCACCGAGTCCGTCCTTGAGACAGTGCTCCAGTCGTTACGCCATTCATGCGCGTCGGAACTTACCCGACAAG
>CAZEEJ010000005.1:0-60659 GCA_964511155.1 uncultured Planctomycetales bacterium
CTGCTGGCACTGGTGCTGCTGGCCCCGGTGCCGGAGACGCCCGGGGCCTGGCAACAGCAGGCGGACACCATTCACCGGGCCTACCTCTGGGTGATCGTCCCGGGGCTGTGGGCGGCGATGCTGGCCGGGGTGATCCTGCTGCTGTCGATCTGGAGGACCCTGCTGCGCATGCGCTGGTTCGTGGTCAAGATGGTCCTGGTGGCCGTGTGCGTGCCCACGCTGCACCTGTACATGCGGGATCGGTCACTCACCCTGCAAGCCCTGGTCGTGCGAGGGGAGGATGCGGCGGCACGCGGCGCTCGACGCGAGTTGTGCTGGGGGATGGGGGCCTCGGTCGCGTTCGGCCTGGCCGCTACCTGGCTCGGTCGGGTCAAGCCGCGGCTGGGACAGGATTTCGGGCGGACGTTCGGGGAGCGGGGATCGGGGGTCGGGGGTCGGGGATAAGCCGACACACGAACGAGCCGGGGACGCAAGTCCGAGCCGGGGACGCAAGTCCCCGGGTAGCATCAGGGCTCGGGGAATACCAAAGCTTGCACGCGGTCGTGCGAAGCCGCGAGCGGCGGTGTGCCACTGCTCTTTGAGCAGTGCGGATCGCGTGCGGGTTCCCGCGTGTCCCCCAATTCCGGGTCCCCGCTCTCACCCGGGGACTTGCGTCCCCGGCTCGCGGAGCCCGCTCAGAGTTCGCGGAAGAACAGGCTGGCGAAGAAGAGAGCGGCGATTATGCCAACCAGGTCGGCCAGCAGGCCGGCCCAGAGGGCGTGGCGGATCTTGCGGATGCTGACGGAGCCGAAGTACACGGTCAGAATGTAGAACGTCGTCTCCGTGCTGCCCTGGATCACGCTGGCGGCGTAGCCGATGAAGCTGTCCACGCCGTGCTGTCCAAACAGGTCGAGCATCACGCCGCGGGCTCCGCTGCCTGAGAGCGGGCGAATGAGCGCCAGCGGCAGCAGTTCGAGCTTGTCGCCGTGGTGGCCGAGGCCCACGAGGGCCAGCCCCCAGTTCAGCCCGGTTTTCAGGTCATCGAGGGCCCCGCTGGCCCGGAAGACCGCGATCACCGACAGGATGGCCACCAGGTAGGGGATGATCATGACCGCGATGCTGAAGCCTTCCTTGGCCCCGGTGACGAAGGATTCGTACATCGGCACCCGGCGGGCCCAGGCGGCGAGGATGATCACCAGGAAGATCGCGGGCACCGCCCACTGGCTGACGACTTGAGTGACGTTGAGGAATGCGTCCATCAGGCCACCTCCTGACCCGTGGAGAGGGCGGCATCGGCGACTGGGGACTCGGCCGAAGTCGGCGGACCGGAGACGGGATAGAACCGTTGGAGGAACCGACAGGCGGCGATACCCGCGATCGTGCTGCATGCCGTCGCACAGATCATGGCCATGATGGGAGCGGCCGGGTCGGCGCTCCCCATGGAGGCCCGGTACCCGATGATGGTGAACGGGATGAGGGTGATGCTGCTGGTGTTGATGGCCAGGAACATGGCCATGCTGTTGGTGGCGGTATCGGGTACGGGGTTGAGCTTCTGGAGTTCCTGCATGGCCTTGAGCCCCAATGGGGTAGCGGCGTTGTCGAGACCGAGAATGTTGGCGGCCATGTTCATGACGATCGCCCCGCCGGCAGGGTGATCTTTCGGAATGTCCGGGAACAGCCAGCGAAGTATGGGCCGCAACATCCGAGCGAGGATCGCGACGAGACCGGCGTCCTCCGCCACCTTCATGAAACCGAGCCACAGGGCCATCACGCCGATCAGCGCGATGCAGATCTCGACGCTGAGCTTGGCCGCGTCGAGGCCCGTGGTGGTGAGCTTGCGGCCCATGTCGGTGAGGATCTCCGATCGGCTGGGCGGCGCGACCGGGGCGGCGGCCTCATCCGCCGCCGAGCCGTCGTGGGCGGCGGCCGGCGCGGTGGCGGCCGGCGCGGTGGCCGTGGGCGACTCGGGCGGGCTCCCGAACATCGCCTTGCCGAAGCCGTACAGCAAGCCGATCAACAGCAGGGCGAACCAGACCTTGTTCAACATGGCGGGCACTCCGTGACGCGTCGAACTGAGGGCGAGTTCCACACTTCGCCTCGCGAGGCATGGTACCCGCGGCCGGGCCGTGGTTCACGCCGCCGCGATCTCTGGTTACAATGCCGCCCGCGACGGTTCAAGCAGAGCCGCGACCGTAAGGGAGCGGAGATCCCAGGAACCGCTCCCTTACGGTCGCGGCTCTGCCGGGAGGCGCGGCTCTACAGGGATACATGGCTCTGCTCAGCGGACCTGGAGCGACTGTGGAGCCCGGAAGTCACAACCTGTGTAGAAAGGGCAAGACAATGAGCAAGCGTTGGACACCTGCCGTGATGGTGATCTTGATGGCCGCCGGGCTGTTGTGCGTATACCTGCCGGGCCGGCCGGCGGAAGCTGCCGACTGCGGCCTGCGGAACGCTTCCGGGCCGCCGGCGGAGGTGCTCTGCGGTATCGACATTCTCCAACGCGACAACTACAAGCTGCTCGAGGGCCAGCGCGTCGCGCTCATCACCAACCACACCGGCCGCGACCGTGACGGCAACCGGCTGGTCGACTTGCTGGTCAAGGCCCCCAACGTCCAGGTCGTCAAGCTGTTCTCGCCGGAGCACGGCCTGTACGGCACACTCGATCAACACGTGAGCGATACGGTGGACGAAGCGACCCGGCTCAAGGTCTACAGCCTCTACGGCCAGACCCGCCGACCGTCGCCCGAAATGCTCGAAGGGGTCGACACCATCGTCTTCGACATCCAGGACATCGGTGCCCGTTTTTATACCTACGTCGCGACCCTGGGCTTTGCGATGGAGGAGGCGGCCAAACACAAGATCCGCGTCGTGGTGCTCGATCGCCCCAATCCGATCACCGGCCTGGCGGTCGACGGCCCCATCAACGACCGAACGGAGCGACTCTTCACCGGGTACGGGCCGCTGCCGGTCATGCACGGCATGACCGTCGGCGAACTCGCGCACATGTTCAACAAGGAATACGCGATCAACTGCGATCTGAAGGTCGTGCAGGTCGAAGGCTGGCGGCGGGCGATGTGGTGGGATGAGACGGGCCTCACGTGGGTCAACCCCTCGCCGAACATGCGCAACCTGACGCAGGCGACGCTCTACCCGGCCGTCGGGCTGATCGAGGCGACCAACGTCTCTGTCGGCCGCGGGACGGATCAGCCGTTCGAGCTGCTCGGGGCACCGTGGATCGACGGACGGAAGCTGTCGGCCCTGCTGAACGCGGTCGAGCTGCCCGGCCTGCGCTTCGTGCCCATCGAGTTCACCCCCACGGCAACCAAGTTCGCCAAGCAGGCCTGCCAGGGCGTCTACATCATCGTCACCGACCGCAACGCCCTCCAGACGGTGCGCAGCGGCTTGACGATCGGCTGGGCTTTGAAGACCCTGTTCGGGGAGAAGTTCGAGGTCGACAAGATCGACAACCTACTGCTCAACAAGCAGGCGCTGCGCATGGTCAAGACCACCGAGCGGCCGGAGACCCTGCCCGAACTGTGGCGGGAGCCGCTCGCGGCGTTCAAGAAGATGCGGGCGAACTACCTGATTTACCCGGAATGAGGTCCGGCCTGACGTCTGTCAGTGCCGGGAGTGAGGAATCGAGAAGTGCGAATGGAGATGGTCATCGATGCATAAGGTTGTATTGCTGCGGCACGGGGAGAGCGACTGGAACAAGCAGAACCGGTTCACGGGCTGGACCGACGTAGACCTGTCCGAAACGGGGGTCAAGGAGGCCCACGAGGCCGGGCGGGTGCTCCTCAAAGAGGGCTTCACGTTCGACGTGGCCTATACCTCGGTCCTCAAACGGGCCATCCGCACGCTGTGGATCACGCTGGACGACATGGACCTGATGTGGATTCCCGTCCACCGTTCGTGGCGGCTCAACGAGCGGCACTACGGCGCCCTGCAGGGGCTCAACAAGGCGGAGACGGCGGCGAAGTTCGGCGAGGACCAGGTACTCGTCTGGCGACGATCCTACGACACCCCCCCGCCGGTGCTGGAACCGACCGACGAACGCTATCCGGGCAAGGATCCGCGCTACGCCGATCTGACCGAGGGAGCGTTGCCGTTGACCGAGTGCCTCAAGGACACCGTCGAGCGGTTCCTGCCGTACTGGCACGATGTGATTGCCCCGACGATCAAGCTGGGCAAGCGGGTGCTGATCGCGGCCCACGGCAACAGCCTGCGCGCCCTGGTCAAGTACCTCGACAAGGTGAGCGACGAGGCGATCGTGGGGCTGAACATCCCGACGGGCATGCCGCTGGTGTACGAGTTGGACGCGGCCCTCAAGCCGATCCGCAACTACTACCTGGGCGACCCGGCGAAGGTGCAGGCCGCCATGGCCGCCGTCGCCGCCCAGGGCAAGGCGGGCAAGTAGTATGACAGCCGGGGTGGCCGGTACTGTGTGCCACTGCTCTCCGAGCAGTGCGGTGTGGCACCGGCGTCCCGCCGGTGCGGGCGGTGGTGATACGCCGGCCGCCACAGGGGGCGGCCGCTACAGGTGTGGCACCGGCGTCTCGCCGGTGCGGGCGGTGGCGACACTCCGACCTTCACTTCTCGTTGTTGGTCTGTGGGTTCTCCAATTCCGCGATGGCGTCGCGCAGGGTACCGAAGCGGTACTTGCCGAGCAGGTAGCGCAGCTTGGTGATGGTGTGCGCCCGTCCGACCTGCTGGTGGAAGTTGAAGAAGCGGAAATGAGCCCACTGCCGCCAGGAGAGGCCCGACAGCGGGTTGATTTGCGGGGCGAGTTCCGTTTCGTAGGGATGCAGGTAGATCACCGCCCCGATCCCCTCGGCATTGAGGCCGGCGACGGCCCGGTCGGTGATCCCCAGCGGCATCAGGCGAAAGTACCCCCCGCCGCAGACGGGCCAGCGGCGCCCCCACTTGACCACCGTGCTCATCGGCACCTCCCAGAGCCAACGGCCGTCGGGCAGGTGCCGCTTGTACGGGGCCCGCGGCGCGGTCGGATCCCCGTAACGGCGGCCCTTGAACGGGTACACCGATGAATCGTAACGGAAGCCCAGATCCGCCAAGATGCCCAACGCCCAGGGGGTGGACGCGTTGATCGAGAACGCGGTAGCCCGGTAGGCGTCGGCGGGCACGCCGGCCACATCCTCGATCCGCTTGCGGGCGGCGTCGATCGACCGGCGGAACTCGTCGGCCGTCTGGCGGAACACCAGGTGGTGATAGTAGCCGTGCACGCCAAGGTGATGGCCCTGCCCGGCGACGCGCCGTACGAGGTCGGGGAAATGCTCGGCAATCTCGCCGAGAATGAAAAACGTCCCCCGCACGTCCAATTCGCTGAACAGGTCGAGCAGCCGGTCGGTGGCGCGCACCGCCTCCTCGTCCGGCGGAACGATCCGGTTCTGGAAGTCCAGGGCAAGCTGGTCGTGATAGTCTTCGACGTCGACGGAAAGGATATTCAACATGGCCGACTTACAGCCCACCTGGCTGAGAGCTTTACGGCAGCGAACGACTGATCGCTGGTCCGACCCAGCGGGTCAGCCAGAGCGGTGCCCGTTTCCACATCTCAACCTTCTTGCGATATCTCGCGTTGTCCGGACTCAGGACGGAGAACTCATGCCCCTCGCGACACCAGTACTGGTAGTGCAGTTGGACTTGCCGGGTCCCCCACTGCTTCTTGAACAGATACGGCGGGGTGTTGATCGTGGATCGCCCGAAGTCGAAACACGTGGCTCCGGCCGCGCAGTAGTGTTTGAGGGCCGCCCAGTACAACGCATGATTGGGAGACAGGTCGTTGTGCTCGATGCGAGTCACGCCCCAGCAGCTTTCAACCAGGCCGTTGTATGCGACGGCGAGCCGAACGGCCACAGCCACCTTGTTGAGGCGGGCCACGAAGAGTCTGCTGGTTTCGGCGAACGTCTCGACAATGTTACGCATCAACCGCTTGGAATAGCAGGGCGTCCCGAGCTGGTGCATGCGGATGGTATAGAGATCGTAGAACTCGTCCAGCAGCTCAACGCCGCCGCTGATCGTCACGATGCCGGCCTTCTCCGCTTTGCGGATGTGGTTGCGAACCTTGGTGTCGGATTTGAACGAGCGCCACATCGCATCGGCGTCCGGCACCAGCGGCAAGCGCATGCAGACCTTGTCCGTCCGCAGTCGCAGATCGCCCGCCATCGGATCCATGTTGCGATACTCGATGGATTCGCAGTCCAGAGTCTTGGCGAGTTCCACCGCATGGCCATGCAGGGCCTGGAAGGTTTCATCATCCGCGACCAGCGGGCCGCCGTAGTTGGCGAACGCCTGAGCCACCAACTGGTTTCCGAAAAGACGACTCCGAACATGCGTCAGCGGCAGGACACCCCGAACCTCGTCCCCGGATCTGGCCACCAGATAGTACGCGCGATGGCCGAAGGTTCGCTGGATCATGTCCGCCCAGGCGTAGGTATGCGCAATCGTGGCGTCGGATCTGGACCGCAGAAAGGCATCCAGGTCGCCACGGGCGCTGTGGGCTTCATCAATGGTCATGACAACACGCTCTCGTAAATACAGCACCGGGCGCGGACCAGGTCCAGTTCCTTTTTTTTGATCAGCCAGTCACAAGCCTGCAGGAGATGCTCACATTCAGGTCGATAGTAGATGATCGTGATCTTTCGGGGCCTGCGGCGGAAGGATCTTTCGATCTGCTGGACCACCCGCGAGAAGACCTCGTCGCCAAACGGGTTGAAAAAGTAAATCACGGTGGATTCGTCGGGGGTCTCGAACGCTCCCGCATCCGCCTGGAGCACATGCACGTCCTTGCAGATCAGTCGCTCGCGCACACGATCCAGATTCTGCCGGGCCTCCGCCACGAGTTTACCGGAATACTCAACGCCGATCACCTGCTTGAACGGATAGCGGGCGGCGAGTACCACAACGCGCCCGCGCCCGCAGCCGTAATCCAGGAACACGTCCTCGTGCTCCTGGAGGTTCACTTGCCTGACGATGCGTCGAAAGCTGCCGTAATCGGTCGTGATACTGAACGTCTCGCGCTCGCCGAAGCCGAAGCTCCTGAAGCCCGGGCCAAAGGTCCTGATCCCTGTTCTCCACTCGTGATAGGGCTCGAGCAGCAACGAACCGGCAAAACGCAAGGTGCGCCACAATCCCTCGCTACGGACGCGCCGGCAGATTCTCAATAGTGCGTACGGCATCTTCATGGGTACTGCTCCCGCATGGCGTCGTCGGCGGTCAGACGATGTCGCGGCCGGGGAATGGATGAGCCATGATCTCGTCCAGCCACCTTTCGACGATCTGTCGCCAGCCCATTTCCCGGTGAATGAACTCGAGCCCGCGGCTTCCCAGTCGCTCCGCCTCCTGCTCGTCGTCGGTAAGGCGAATGATGGCGTCGGCCAGGCTTTGGGGGTCTTCAGGAGGGGTCACAATGGCACACCCGCGATCCCGCACGATGTCTCCCGACTCGCACTCTCCGGAAAAGATGACGGGTTTGCGGCAGGCGAGCGCGGGGAACGTCTTGGCCACGCGCAGCATCTTGTGGACCGGGGTGTCGCTCAGCGTGACCAACGCTGCCCGGGCGATGGAAAGGAGCGCCGGCAACTCCTGGTGAGCAAATGACGATTCGCCGAACACGATATTCTTCAAGCCCAAAGCGCCGGCCAAGTCAATGCTGGATTGCCGCTCGGGCCCGCCGCCCACCACCAGGAGGCGGATATCGTCCCGGTCGCGGAGCAGCTCGGCGGCCCGCACCATCACGTGCGGAGCGTGGGCCTTGCCCAGCGTGCCCGCGTAAACGAACACGATCTTGCCTTCCACACCATACCTGCGAGCCACTGCGGGGTCCGGCGGACGGAAACCCAGAATGCGGGTGTCCGCTCCGTTCGGCAGCATGGTGATTTTCGCACGCGGGATGCCTCGTTCACGGTGGAAATGCTCGCGAAAGCGGAACGTCACCGTGCTGACGCTGTGGGCGCTGCGCATGACGGTGTTCTCGAACGCAGCGGCCAAGCCGAGGATCAACTCGTTCCGCAGCCACATCTCGCGGGCCGCCTGGATCTGCATATCGGGAATGTTATAGATATACGGCACCCGCCAGATGATTCTGGCGAGCAAACCGAGCAGGCCCACGGGCAGCGGGAACGATTCGATGAACAGGACGTCAGGACGCCGGAGCCTGAACATGTTGATCAGCCCGCTGGCGGTAAAGCTGCAGAAGTTCCAGATCCGCAGCAGCTTGCGATAGCCCATGTACGGATAGACCCACGTGCGATGCACCGTGATGTCGTCTATGACCTCACGATCGGTCCACTTACCCCGGTATTCTTCCGGGATAACGCCCGTCGGGTAGTACGGCATGCCGGTGAACACCTCGACGTGCAGACCCAGATCCCGCAAGATGCCGGCGAGTATGCCGAGCCGGACCTGGGCCGCCCCTCTCTCGGGCGCGTAGTTCTGGGTCACGATGAGCCAGCGTCGGGGTAACCCCGGAGGCAGCTTCCATGCGTTGGTCTTCCTCGCGGCCTCTTTCATCCTGCTACCCCAGCCACCGAGACAGTAGAGCAATCGCCACGATCCCCAGCACGGCCGCGACCGCGCCGGCCCCGAGGATGCGCTTCGTCGAAACATACCCGCCGGGTATACACCGCATGATGCACTTTCGGAGCGGCTCCCAATACTTCGGCCCCAGAAGCTGGCCGGGCGTTCGCTTGATTCTCGAAACAATCGTTCGCTGCAGCACGCCGGCGGGGCTGATCGCCTTGATAAACTCGGGCAAGGTCAGATGCCCCTCGACGTTGACGCGCGGCAGACCCAAGGGGCTCATGCCGCGGCGCGTGAAACCGGGATTCGAGATCCACACCGCCTCATAGCCCGCTTCCCGGGCCATCCGCATGACCCGGCGATCGTACCAGTTGCCGGGGATGCCCAGGTATTTGACCGGCCGAGCGAGGATCCGCTCAAGCTCACGTTTGGATTCCACCAGCTCGCGGCGCAGGTCGACATCCGACATCCCCCGCATCGGGAGGTGAGTGACGCCATGCGACTCCACGGACACGACCGGGCCGTCAAGGCTGCGCAGCTCATCGTCGGTCATACGCCGATCGGTGCTGCCGTGAAGCGTGAAGACGTAGGCCTCGGGATCGGTGGTCACGAACACCGTCCCCCGGGCGCCGTATCGTTTAAGTGCCGCAGAGGCGACCGAATACACGCTTTCGCAGCCGTCATCAAACGTGATCAACACTGACGGATCAGGCAGGCGAGCATGCCCGAGCACGAACGCACACATTTCGTCAGGATTGAGAAAATGGTATCCCTCGGTTGCCAGGTACTCGATCTGCCGTTCGAACTCCGCCACCGGGAGGGTGAAGATTTTCTCGGTACCCGTGCAGCGAGCGTAGGCTTCGGCGGAGGCCACCCGATGGTACATCAGGCAGAGAACTCTTGGGTTTGCGGGGGGATGGGCATGCAACATCAGCGATGTTCCTCACGAAATGATCGCAACACACCGCGGACCACACGTATTGATTTCATTGTCATTGCCGCACGTCAACGTGTGGCCACATTCCAGAGAAACAGCATACTTCCAATCAGATAAAGTACCATGCCGCCAAGCACGAGTTTCTTCAGGTTACGAGTCTCAAAAAGCATGCGGAACGGACCGAAGTAGAGTACCTTCCTTAGGGCACGGGCCGACCGGGCCCCTCCGAGTCGTTCGGGGATGCGCTTCACGTCGCCAACTACTTTCAACATCAGCGAAACACGGGGAGTCAGACACGCTGCGAAATCAGCGAGCTGCATATCACGCTCGACCACAATCCGGGGCAAGGCCAACGGGTCGGATCGGCCGTGACTGGTTCCTTTGTTGTTACAGCAGGCAGTACGGTAGCCCACCGCCGCCACCAACCGCCGTACGCGGTGCGCGTACCCGGCGCGTGGAATCGCGATGTGATCGACCGACCTACCGGTTATGGCCGCGATTTTCTCACGTGATTCGGACAGTTCCCGGCGGACATCCGGTTCGCTCAACTCGGACAGCACGGAGTGCGTGAGCGTGTGGGACTGAATGGAGATTCCGTTTTCGGCCAACTCGCGCATCTGTTCCGGCACCATGAAGCCGTCTACCCCTTCGACGCATTTCACGCTGTACTCGTTCGGCTCGGGGACGGCGAAAATCGTGGCCTTGAATCCATGCCGTTGCAGTTCCGGGTAGGCTAACGTGTAATTGCTGACATACCCGTCATCGAAGGTGATGAGAATCGGCTTTTCCGGACGGGGTTTACGGCCACTCCGGATCTCGAGATAATCATCCAGGTTGAGCGTGGTGTAGCCTCGCTCCGCCAGGAATCTCATTTGTTCGCTGAATCGCGTGTCGTAGCAGGCGTAGATGGGTTCGTCATCGCGGACCGCTCCTCGATCCACGTCCGCCTTGGAAATGAGTCGATGGTACACCAGTATCGGGATCCGATCCGGCCGATATTCACTGTATGCCGTCCACGCCAACCATCCGAGAAGGACGAGTGGCAGGACTACGAAGAAGATCCACCCCAGCGCTACCATCATGGCCCATTCCCCTTCTGATCGTCGTGGACCGCATCTGATTGAGGGGCGATAGAGGACGCCTCGGTGGGCGATTTTGCGAATAGATGCCTCGGGTGCGGATCATCAGGTGTGCCCCGCGGCGCATCCCGAATCACTCTGGCCGGGTTGCCGACGGCGATCTTCCAGTCGGCAACGGACCTGGTGACGACGCTTCCGGCACCGATGATTGTTCCTTCCCCGATCGTAATGCCCTCCCTTCCGGAGATAAGCATACTGCCCATCCCGATGTACGCGTAGTCTTTGATCACGATCGGAGTACCCCCATGCCCCAGGCCATGGGTGGCAAACTTCGTGCAGTACGACACATCGACGTTATTGCCGATGGTTATCATTTCGGGATAGCGATCATCCAGGTAGCAGTGCATGCCGATGAAGCAGTTCTTGCCGATCGTGTAACCGACCCGGCGATAGAGAAACACTCTAACCGAGTTGAACGGGACAAAGGGCGCGATAGACGCGTTGATGAACTTCCGAACAAACTTCCAGATCAGAAAGAAGACCCCGTAGTCCATCCCCATGCGCGCTGGTGGGTCACGGCGCAGAATAAGCTTATAGAGTGTTTTGGCTTTCACGAGCTATCCCACAGACTGGCGAATCTTTGTCCATCGTCCTCAATCATCCTCCACTTTCGGTCCAAGGCTGCGGCCGCACGCTGCAGGGCCTATCGGTCGGGGACCGCACCCGCAGAGGCCCGGTATGCAGCCTCGATATCGCGCATGTCCGTCTATGTCGCTGCCGCGGAAGGGTTGCTCCAATTCAAGACAACTCCTGAATCAGCCTTATGTAGGGCTGATACAGGCGGTCCCGGTCCCATCGCTCGATGGACGCGTCCCTTGCCGCGGTTCGCATCGCCGCCAGCCGCGAGGGATTCGCGACCAGCTCGCTCAGCGCCCGGCAGGCATCATCCACATCGCCGGCCCGGTAGGACAGCCCGGTGCCCGTCCTTTCCACCCATTCGGCACACTCACCCGGAATGCTGTTGAGCACCGCCAGCCCGGCCGCCCAATAGTAGAACACCTTGTTGGGAAACAGCACCAGGGCCTCGGGCCACGCGGCGTTCCAGCCGATATCGCAGCGGGCGACGGTTGCCGCCCAATCCTCAAAGGGCGCGAAGCCCAGAAGATCGACGCGGGGAGCGCCGGCCACGATCCGCCGGACCTCCGGTTCGAGATGCCCTCGCCCGCTGAAGATGAAACGCACGTCGTTGCGCTGGCGCGAAACCCGCGCGGCCGCCGCGGCCACGGTCAACACGTCATAGTTGCGCGACAGGCTGCCGCTGTAAACCGCCCATATCTCGCCGGGCGGCTTGTCGCCCAGCAGGCAGCGACCCTTCTGGACCGCAGCATCGAACGACGCCAAGTCGATACCCAGCGGGACCACCTCACGCCGGTATTGCACGCGCCCGTAGCGACGGGGTTCGTCCGCGTAACTGCCGGCCACACCGACCACCGCATCCGCCCCCGCATACGCCCGCCGGTTGGCTCGGATCCACGGCTGGAACAGCAACCGCCAACCCCAGCGGACCACCGGCGGCAGAAACCGCCGACTGGTGTCGATCCAGATGTCCTGCACGTCAACGATGAGCCGGGCACCGCAGGCGGCCTTGACGCGCACGGCTGCGGCGGCCGACTCCAGCGGCGGATTGCTGGCGATGATGACTTGCGGCGGGCGCTCGGCCGACGCCTCCCGCACGAACCCGCTCGCGTAGGCCCAATGCGACCGCACACGGGCCAGGCCGACGTTGGTGTGATAGCCCGGCACGGCGATGAACCGGGGGCTGATACCAAGTCGGCCGCACGCCGCGTGAATCGGAGCCGTGTCGATTTCGCGCTTGAACCGGTGCGACCAAGTGGCCGTCCACCAAGTCACCTGGTGTCCTGCCGCGGCCAGCAGGCGGGCCAGCGTGGCATAGCGCCCCGGCTGCTCCGGATCACCGGGCAACGGATCGAACGGGTTGACAATCCAGACGATGGCCATACCGGAAAGTTCACCAACTGAAGGCGGCGCAGGTCACCAAAACAGAATTGCGGCGAATGCCCGGCCAGTCACTGGCTCCCGCCGATCCATCTGTGTCGATCTGTGTGATCTGTGGGCCTTTCTTCCGCCCACAGATCACGCAGATGGACACAGATGAAGTCAGCAAGACAACAAGCCGGAGCGGTCACTCACCCGATTGAGAATAGGCGTGGCGTTCGATGACGACCCGGTCACCGACGCCGAAGTCGGCGATCAGGGCATCTCGGCGCACGGTCTGGTCCTCGCCGCCGGCAAACGCCGTCATGGGCGTCCCCGCTTCCAGTTGGATGGTGCCCTTGTCAATCGCGACAATCCGGCCGGCTTGCGTGCGCCCCGGTGCAACGAGGTGCATCCCGGGCAGGCGGACCGGGGCCACCACGTGAGTCGCCGACTTGACCGCTCGGGCCTCCTCGTCAACCTCATCGATTCGGACTCGGCCGGCGTAAATATCCGAGCCGGTCACCGTCAGCACCAGCATGCCATCTTCCGCCCGTGCCTCGGCAACCGTATGCACGCAGGAGTGGTCCTCCTTGAACACCCGCACGGTCAGGCCCACGAGCGTCCGCGCGTCTCCCAACACCTGAGCCTCTTTGACTCGCAGGGTCCGTGTCGCATAGTCCACCGACTCGACCACGCCGGTGATCGTCGGCGGGACCGCCAGTGATCGGTTGACCCTCCGGTCCTCGAGCCGCGTTCCCCCGGCGGCAAGCACCCGACTCCAAACGCCCGCTTGCGTGGTGACCACCGCCACGGACGTGTCACCGCTCAGCCCGGCCACATCGGCAAAGGGTTGGTCCGTTTTCGCTGAGATCAACACGCGATCGACGGCCCCACCGCGGTGCACCTCCAGGCTTACCAACGCATCCGCTCCGGCATCCGCGGCCGGCGGTTCTCCGAACGCGACGCGCTCAATCATCGCCTCGACGCGAAAGGGTTCCCAGACGGTCACGAACGTGCTCCCCGATTCGTCCGCCGCGCGTCGAGCGAGCATGTACTTGAGCACGGTCGGGATCTTGCGTAATGGGGACACGTACGCATCGGCGACGATGATTTCCTGGCCGGCGTGCGGGGCGACGTGGATGCGCAAGCCCGCGGGCGGCGCTTCCGTGCGGCGGTAGGTACCCGAGGCCCAGTCTGACGGCTCGGCCCGCTGCCAGTTGAACAAGTGCTGATACCCGCTGCCGGCGTAGTCGCCGAAGCTTCCGCTGAAACCCGGTGCCCCGCGCACAGGGTCATCATACATCGCTCCGTAAGACACATCGCGACCCGCCAGAGTGCCCTCAGTCACCGCGACACTCAGCGGCGAGCCCGCCCAGTCAAAACTCCCCTCCAGGCCGTGCATGCTCATCACGTGCCGGCGCCCGCCGCGGACCCGGAAGACGTCGACCAGGTATCCATCGTGCTCGCCGGTGTCTACCAGCACCAGCGTGCGGCGGTAGACCTGGGCCTGGTCGTATGCGCCGGCCGCGTCCACGTCCACAACATGGACGGTCGGCCCGTCGTGGAACCGCAACACGCGGCCGATCGGGAAGCCTGTTTGCCGGCTGTCATCGACGACCAGGCAGTTGTGACTGATCGTGTGCATCGACCAACTGAAGATGCCCGACACGAGAGAGTTCATCGCGTCCGGGTAGCCGAGATCGGGCGACAGCCGCTGGCCATGCCCGAAGAGTTCGATGTTGAGTCGGTCGTTGTGGCCATGGCTGCCGCGTGGTCCGTAGAAGAGAGACACGGCCAGCGTGTCATCCGGGTTGTTGAGGATGGCCAAGCCATAACCATCCAGCAGGCGGCTGGGCGGACGATGAACATGGGTCCGGACCGCCTCGCGGGCCTCGGTGCTGGCGAACAGCGGCTCCTTGAGCAGGTCGTCCAGGCCGGTGGGACGATTGGACTTCAACCCGCCAAGCCGATGGAAGGCCCACGCATACTCCGGCTTGCCGAGCCGGCGGTAGGCGGTTTCGTAGACGGCGGGCGTCGGCCCGATCCATCCCAACGTGATGTTGCCCGCATCCCCGATGGCCGGCGTGAACCGGCCCAGGCAGGCGATCCGCAACGGGGCGTCGAGCAGGGCCTGCATTCGCGGATGTTGATACAGGTCGGTGCCAGACGGCCGCAGCGCCTCGGCAATCCGCATCAGGCTCTCCACCCAGCCCCAGCAATAGAAAGGCGACGTTTCGTAGGGCATCCCGTCCTTGTACACCAGGTTGAACAGGGCGTAGTGAATCCCCTCGTCGTCCCGGGTCTCCGTGCCCGTCTGCATGAATAGATTGCGAAGCAGATCGCCGGTCGGCCCGTGCTGCCGAACCAGCGCCGCCGTAATCAGCGCCTCCTGGTGGGTCCCGTAGTTGCCGCGGATATCCCCCCGCTCCACGGCATCGATACCCTCCTCCAGGAAGTTCGCCTCGATGTTGGCGCGGATCTCTTCCGGACCGCGCCAGGGCAGGGCGAACGCATCCGATCCCACCAACGTGTCGAAAACGCGGTCATAGGCGCGGGCCAGACCGGTCAGCACGCCCGTCTCCCAGATCCTGTTGCGGATCTTGCCTCGATACCGACCGCCGGTCCGTTCGCCGAACCTCGATTGGCGGCCGTAGTCCATGCCCGGGTAAACCTCGGCCACCCGGTCCAGCATGGCGATCGCGCTGCGGGCATAGCGTACCTCGCCCGTCAGCACGTACACTTCGGCCAAGCGGCTGATCGCCGGCAGCCAGTGCCTCGCCCAGTTCCAGTGGCATGCGTATGCCACAAACCAGTATTTCTCCCCGTCCGGTGCCAACCAGCCGCGACCGTCGTCGGCGCAGGGGCCGGTCAACAGGTTCCGATCCGTCATCCCGCCCCGATAAAAGGCCTCGAAGTCATTGCTCGGATAACGCTCGCCGCCAACGGGACAGATGAGCGCAAACGGGTGTTGCGGGTCCAGCTTCCAGGGATACGTACCGTGCTGATAGATGCTCGTGCCGTGCAGGGGACAGCCCTTGGCGGATACATCGAAGGCCCGCGGCACCCGGCCGTCGGGCAGCAGGTGACGCAGGGCCTCCGCCGACATGTCCGCCCACTCGCGGGCCTGCTGAACGATGCTATCCCGGTAGTCCGCCGCCGCCTTGTCCCGCCGACAGCGCTCCCGCACCCGGCTGATTTCCTCGTCGGTCATCAGCGTGCGGGAAGTCTTGAGCGGCCACTGCGGACTGCGCGGCGAGAGCGCTTCCGTATCCGCGGGGGCAGCCTGCGGAGCGGCCAACAGCATCGTCAGCAATGCCCGGCTGACCGTCCTTACTCCCGCCATCAGGCGCCGACTCCTCGGCTCGCCAAGCGATAGTAGCACTCCTCCAAACAGAGCATGCCCTTCTGCCGACTCGCGTGCTCCTCAACGATCCGGCGATTACGCACCGCTGCCGACTGATGCAGGTCATGATCCGCAGAGGCGCGTAGGATCTGTTCCGCCAACTGATGGTGGTCACCACAGTCGAACATCAGGCCGGAACGACCGTCTTCGAGCCATGCCTGGTTGCTGGGTATTCGGGAGACGATTGGCAGTATGCCGGCCGCCATGGCCTCGAGCAGGCATATCGACGTGCCGTCCGACAACGAAGCCGACACGAATGCGTCGTACTCATGCAGCATGGCGGGCAGATCCTGGTTGGCGTAACCACCCAGCAGGCTCACGCAATCATCGAGTCCGAGTTTCGCCACCTGTTGCCGCAAGCTCTCCATCAACGACCCTCTGGCGGCCAGGGTGAGCCTGAAGCTCAGCCCGCGTTCCCGCAGCAACGCACAGGCGCGAACGATCGTCTGCGGGTCATACAACTCATTCAGGGTGCGCGTACAAAGGAGTCGCACCGGCGTGGAGGGTGGACGTGGCAAGCGGAACGCGAATTGCTCCGTGTCGACCCCCAGTGTAGCCACGAGAAGCTTGTCGGCCGGCACCCCCAACTCCCCTGCCAGTTCGCCCAGTTGTGCCGAGACCACATTGATGACTGCCGCCCGGTCGAATGCGAGTCTTAGCAACCGCCGCCAGAACATCGACCTCAGCGACCGGATCAGATCGCTCCCGTGAACGGTAAGCATGTACGGCCGAAAGCCGCCCATCAGCGCAATCAAGCCCGAGGCGGTCACGTAGTGACCATGCAGGAGATCCGGTTGGATCTTCCGCAACAAACGGCGCGTACTCAAGCCGGCCAGCAGGTACTTCCACTTTGTGGAAGGGTCCATGGAGTCAGCCCCGCGCGATACATCATGGGTGATCACGCCGAAGTCCTCCTTCGGCCGATCATAGGCGATCCAATGCACCTCGTGCCCGCGATCCCTAAAGAACGCCAGATAGGGGCCGATGTGGGTGAAGGTTCCACCCGACAGGAATGCGATTCGCAGCTTATGCATGATTCGCGTCTGTGCGATAATGAATAACTCGGGCGGGTACACCAGCGGCAACGGCGTAATCCGGCACATCGCGGGTCACCACTGCTCCCGCGCCGATGACCACACCCTTTCCAACCCGGACCCCCGGCAGAATGATCACCCGTGTGCCGATCCATACATCATCTTCGATCACCACGGGTTTGGCATCCTCCCAGCCCTGCTGGCACATGGGGATGTCCAACCGATCATGGCGGTGCAGACGGGTGATAATGATGCACTCCGGGCCCATCATGACGTCGCGCCCGATCGTGATCGGGCCGCGCAGATCGCAGTCCACGCCGATGCCCGAGTTATCGCCGATCTCGATCCTGGCCCCGTCGCCAAAGTGGGCGCCGCGTTCGACGTTGATATTGCGGCCGACACGCCGAAAGATGTAACCGCAGATCACCCGGCGGATTGGGCGCGTCCACTTCCCCGCCCGCGTATTCGAGGCGGGCAGGAAACGCGCAAAACCGTAATAGGCGCTGAGTGCCGCGATTCGAATGATGGTTCTGAAACTCACGCCTCAGGCTCTCCTGCCGCCACCGGTACTCGTCCTGCCCATCCGCGGCAACGCATACACTTCCTCATACAATGTTTCCATCTTGTCGACGAGCGCGGGCCACGAATACGCACCCTGCACGCTGAGCTTCCCCGCCCGCCCCATCGCCGCCCGCCGATCCGGATCGTCCAACAGCTCCTCCACCACGCGCGCCAACGCCGCGGCATCGTTCCTGGGCACCAGGACGGCCGAGTCGGCAATCCCTTCAATCTCCTGCACTGCCGGGAAATCCGTGCACACGACGGGCAGCGCACTGGCCATGGCCTCAAGGACGACGTTCGGGAAGCCCTCGCGATCGGAGGTCAGGCAAAACACATCCGCCCCGGCCATCCAGCGAAAGACATCCGGCTGCATCTGAACGAGCCGCACGTTCTCCTCCGCATGCTCCTCCCGGATCACGGCCCGCAATTCGGCCTCCAACACGAAGCGTCCCAGCCCCACGAAGGTCACGTTGGACCGCTTTCGGGTGAGCGCCGCCCCCGCCCGGATGAACATGGGGTAGTTCTTTTCCACCGCGTGTCGCCCCACCATCAGCACGATCTGCTGGCTCTCCGGAAGCCCCAGTTCGGTCCGGATATCAACACGTGCCGACGCCTGGTCCCGCTCGGGAACGCTCACCGCGTTATAAATAATGCGCACGTCGTCGACGGGGACACCGGCCCACTGCTCCATGGACTGTGCGATCGCCCTGCTGTTGGCCAGATGGATCGTTCGACCGGCCAGCAGCCGCTCATACACCCGCACGGGCCACGGCACGTCGCACATGACGCTCCGGGTGCTGGCCAACAGCCGCCGGACCCCGCAACTCATGGCCAGGATGCGGCCCCAGAACCTGGCCGAGTACAGCCACGTATGCACGATATCCGGTCGAAACTCCCGGATTACGCCGCGTAACCAGAGCGCGAATCGCCACAGCGGATTGGAGAACTTATTGAGGTAGAATACCGGTATGCCCGCCGCGAGCAACTCGTCATCCTGGACGTCTGGCGCCGGCGAGTAGTAGACCACCGCCTGCTCGAACCGGGCACGATCCATCCGCGGCAGAAGTTGCACGAGCTGCCGCTCCGCCCCGCCCCGGCTCAACTGTGGAATGACGTGAAGAATGCGCATCATGAAGATCCAGCGTACGTGCCGGTACTCGACCTGGCGTATGTCCGTTCCAGCCACAGCGTATAGCCAAGCTGTGCGGCCAACGCGGCCCAGACCAGTTTGTGCTTGTGCATCTCTCCACAGAACACCCAAAGGCCCAGCGACATATAGAGCAGCCATCCGCACTGCATCAACTGCTTGCCGTGCAGAGGCATGTCCATCCGGTCCAGTTTGATCATCCTCACGACAGGCAGACTCCAGGCGCTGAAGAGCAGACCCCAACCAATCAGGCCCGTCTCGGAAGCGATCGCCAGGATGGAATTGTGAGGACTGCGGCCGCCAAACTCGTATGACAGGCAAGCGTATCCCACGCCCATAATCGGATTGTCCTGGAGGGCAGCCAGACTGTCCTTCAAGAACCTGATGCGCGCATCGGCACTGCCTTCCTTACCCGTACCCTGCAAAACCTCAGCCAGCGCGATCATGCGATCCCAGTATGTCGTCGTCGTCAAGTAAACGAACAGCCCCACCAGCCCCAGCGCGATGATGACCGGCCACATCAACTTCATGCTCACGGATGCCGCCGATTTTCTGAACACAAACCAGTACATCCCGCCGCACATGATCATGAGCGTCAACATCGCCATCCGGGAGCCGGTATTCGCCGCCAACCCAACGAGCGCAATACACGCGCACACCATCATGAACTTGACACTCCTGCGCCGGGTGCTCACGGCGATGGACAAGGCCCCCCACAGCGCCAGGCATAAGAACATGCCATATTCGTTAGCACTTCCCATCGTTGCGGCGGCACGCCCGCTCGCCCCCGTTGTGCTGTACCCCACCATCCCCAACACCGTAGTCGTTGCCGCCGCGGCGATGAGCGCCCCCAGATACCACCGATACGCAGAGAACCCATTTATGCTGTTCAGTACTATGAAGAACATCCCCAGGAGTTTTGCGAGGGTAATCGCGCCTTCCCGAGCCGCCTCGCCGAACGCCGCGAACGGCACGCCTGCAAGCACCCACATGAGAAACATGGCATACAGAACACACTCCCGGCTGAACACCAGCGGCGTGCCCTTCATGGCGGCTCCCAGGACCACCATCGCCCCCAGGTAGGCCACCACGATCTGCGAAGTGAGCGACACCCAGGATCCGGTATCCCCGACCCGCCACGTGCTCATTAACCCGATGCTGAACACCAGGATTCCCAGCAACGGACCGTTGATTCCCGCTCGCGCTTCCTTCGCCCACGCATTCCCGTCCACCGGGTCGAGATAAAGCGTTTCGTACACCTGAGCCGAACCGTATTGTCTCATCTCGTCACCTGCAAACCGCGGTTTCGTCCAGAATCTCTGCCAACTGCCGCGTGCAGGCCTCGCGGGTAAACTGCCCCGCCGCCTGCGCCAGCTTGTCCCGATACATGGCGTAGTTCGCCAACAACTCCCGCAAACCCGCGATCACGCGTTCGCCGCTCGAGGGATCAACCGCCACGCCCACCTGATGATGACGGATGAAGTCGGTCAACGCGCCCGGCGGCGTCAGCGCCAGGATGGGTCGCCCGGCTCCGACATACTCAAACAGCTTGCCGGGCAGGGCGTATCCGTGTTCCTGTGAACCGACTAACAGCAGAACATCCATCTCCAGCATCAGCGCCAAGGCCTGGCGGTACGGGACGGGACCGCCATTGTCCAGGATGTCCACCGCGTCAGCACGAGCGGCCAGAGCCGCGATGGCCTGGTGCGACGGACCGCGCATCACCACATGCAGGGGCCGCTCGCAAAACTCATCGGAGATCGCCTTGGCCCCGCGCAACAGCTCCAGCATGTACTCCTCGCGTCCCTGGTACACGGCCCCGAAGTAGCCCACCCGAAGAGCCTTTCCACGGGATGGATCACTCGACACCGTCTCGCCCGCGAAGTCCGTCGGATCATATCCATTATAGATCACCGACAGTTTGTCGGTATACTCGGGATGCTCCCGCCGCAACGTATCCGCCATCAGCGGCGTGACTACGACGATTCGACTGGCGGTCTCAAGCACGAACCGTTCCCAACGCCGGTCAAGCCAGTGATGGCACCGCGTCGGCCACAGCTTCACATCGCCCAACCGCCACGGATCTCGCAAATCCACCACCAACGGCCGCCCCGTCAGTCGGCTGAGCACCGCTCCCACACACAGTCCCACGGTTGGAGGAGAGGTTGCCCAGATGACATCGCTTCGCCGAGCCGGTCGGAGCCCCTGCAGGATGCCCGTCGGGAGCCAGCTTGCCGACTCCGGCACCTCGATCCAGTCGGTCAACTGCGCTCGCCGGGGTCCGCTCTGCAGCGTTCTCCCTTGCGCGGTGCCCGTCGCCCGAGTTCGTCGCCAGGCATCGAGCCAACGCCGCAACCGGCGCGGTTCGAGATAACCGCCGCGAATCACCTCCATCCCCACGGGAATCTCCGCGCATAACGCGCGGTCCACGAACAGGCTGAGATCTGGATAGAACTCCTCCTTGATGGTCAGAACGGTCGGTTCCCAGCCGAATCGCCGCAGGTACTTGGCGAACTTGCCGGCCCGATGCGAGCCCACCGCCGCACAAGGGTAGTAGCCCCGGGTCACAAGCAGCACTCTACCCCGCGGCGGCCGCCCGGGGCCGATGCCGAATTCAGCCGGTTGATCGCTGGGTTGAAGCACGCCGTGCTCTGTCATTCGCGGTGCCCGGCCTCAGGCTCGAAGCCGGCGCCCACTTCCGGCGCCGAAGAGGCGGGCTCGCCGCGCCGCTCCGCAAGGGTCTTCAGCAGGTCATCGAGAATGGCGTCCTGGGGCCAACACTGCCCCTCGTGCCAATTCAGTTCCCGGTCCCAGTGCCCGGCACAATCGTAAACGAACTGTGCTACGAACGCATAACTGATCTCGACGATTCCCGGCTCGCCCGATGGATAGGTCACGAAATCGAACGCAATACTCTGCCCTTTGATCTGCTCCGCGACGGCAAAGGCCTGTCTCACGCACTCCAGCTTGATACGTTGCCGGTCGTAGCCGAGATACCCGCCGCCGGAAGCCCTGAAATCGCCGGGACGCACGCCGCGCGTGTAGCCGAACGCACGATCACCGATCACGGTGATCCGCGTATCGAACGTGTTGTCCGGCACGAAATCCTGGAAAAGCACATAGCCCCGCTCACGCGGCATCAGGCGGTTGGCTCGCCAACTGGCATGTAACACCCGGGGCACGCGGCGAAGCACGCCCCACAGATCGCCCGCCCGACGGTGTCGCCGAAACTTCACCGAGCTGTCGCGCAGATACCCGGCAATCGGCTTGAAGCCCCTGCCGAAAGCCCGCCCAACCAGTTGTCGAGCCGCGGCCGCGTCGCGAACCAGCCGCACATTCTGCGAACCCGCACCACGACGCAACTTAAAGACCTTCGGGAAGGTCGTTCGCTCGATCCACGCGTAGGCCGCTTGCGGGTTGAAGAAGGTGTGCGTCGGGACCAGCGAGGCCCCTACCGACTCGAGCAGGTACTTCTGCGCCATCTTATCATCGAAATGCCAGAACGTCGGCGTACTCGGGTAAACCAGCAAGCCGGTGTGTTCCAGCGCCTGGATCAGTTGACGGGCCAGCAGCATGTCCTCGGGCAGATGGTGAGCGGGGTGCCACAGCAAGGCGTCGCACTCGGCCAACTGCTCCACAATATCGCTGCCAAAGCAGTCCACCTCGCAGCACCTGATCCCGCGCTCCCGACACACCTCCAACCACCGGTCCGTAAAACTACCCGGCCGCGGATGAATCGCCAGTTGAACACTCATTTCGTTTTCTCCAAGCCGTTTGCATCGTGGTCTACACTTCTTCGCTGCGCTTCGCACCACGACCAGTTGCCTGTGCCTGACCTGACCACGGTCAAGCAGAGGCGGCTGACCAGGCAGTCGGCCGCGAGGCAATGATCACTCCACGCCCACTCTGTCAGAGGACCAATGATGACGTTCACGGGCCAGCCTCGACGCCAGGTAGCGAGAGAAGATGCGAGCACCGTCAGCGTTGAGGTGGTGTTGATCCGTGTAGCTGGCAGGGCTCAGGCCTTCGATCTCACGGCAGTCAATGCAGCCGACGCCGGTGCGTTCGATCGTGTCCAGCAAGTCCTGCGGCAGTTCATAGGGCTGAGCTCTGGGCATCAAAACCAGGATGGGTTTGACCCCATGCTGCTGCGCAAGGCTTGCGAATAGTCCCAGTCGGTGATGGCTGGTGTCATCCTGGCTACTGGGGCTCGCGACGTCCAGGGAACGCCGCAGCAGGGTGTGTGACCAGGCCACCATCTCGATGTAATCCGGTACGATGCTCTGCAATATGATTTGTCGGCCCCGGGCCCGCTGGACACACGACGCGGACAGGGATGCGTGCAGATACTCTGCCCGCTGGCCGAAGTCAAAGTGGCCATCCCTCAGCACCTCCATCCTGGCACCGCAGTATGTCACCAGGCGGGCGATCCGGACATCCGGCACATCGCACAAACCGGGGGGCGTCGCGTTCACCAGAACGAGGTCTGGCAGCCTGCCCGGCTCGACGAAGAACATGCGAAACATCCACAACCACTCGCACATCTCGGCTCCGTTGAACGCCACGACCTCAAAAGCAAGATCGGTCCAGCCGCAACTGGCCGCCTGTCCTTTGAACGCGTCCTGATCCAGGCCGCAGTTGGTCAAGGAGTTGCCCAGAATGAGCATTCTGGTCTGGTCCATCTTGCACAGTGTAGAAGCCTGCTGAGGAAGACTGGCGAGGGCTCGCAGCTCACTTGAGAACCGCTGCCCCTGCAAGCGGATACCCAGGTCCGCCGACAGCATGACCGCCAGCACGGTCAGAATGACCTTGAATTCGCGCTTAGAACTGGAAGTAAATGAACGCATGACTGACCTCTGGAGGGAAGCAGCACAGCATCATGACCATGTAGCTGTAGACGGCGGCTCGGATCGGCCAGGCCGCTTTGAGCAAGGCGGTCATGTCGTTTCGGCGATGGGTCCAGAACTCCAGCAGCATCAGCGGAGCAACGAAGAAAAGGATCAGCACTCCGGCATAGCAGGTAAATGGACTGGGATGCAGGTTGGTTGCCATGTTGCGCAGGATGTCCCACACCTGGCCCATACCCTGGGCTCGAAACAGCAGCCAGCCCAGGCAGGTCAAATGAAACATGACCACCACCCCGACGATGTTCCGCAGCGTTTGGCCGCGAGGTTGGCTGGTGGCCCGGCTGGACGAACCGAAGAAGCGATAGATCGCCAGAATGCCGCCATGAAAACCACCCCAAGTGATGAACGTCCAGCTCGCTCCGTGCCACAGGCCGCCCAGCAGCATGGTGATCATCAGGTTGCGGTAGGTGTTGACCGAGCCGTGGCGATTGCCGCCCAGCGGGATGTAGAGGTAATCCCGTAGCCAACTGGAAAGGCTGATGTGCCAGCGATTCCAGAAATCGCTGGGCGATACCGCGAAATACGGCATCCGGAAGTTGTACATCAGGTCGAAACCCATCCACTTGGCGATGCCCTGGGCCATCGAGGAATAGCCCGAAAAGTCACCATAGATCTGGAAGGCAAACGCGTACACCCCCATCAGGTAGTCGAACCCGCCCAATTCTCCCTGTTCAGCGGCAAACACCGCATTGACCAGGCCGGCCATGTTGTCGGCAATCACCACTTTCTTGAACAGGCCCAGCAACACGTGATAAAGGCCTTCGGCGAAGTCCCCCTCTCTCAGGACGCGCGGCGAAGTGATCTGGCCCATCAGGTGATTGTATCTTTCGATCGGTCCGGCCACGAGTTGAGGGAAGAAAGCCACGAACAGGCTGAAGTCCAGCAGGCTGCTGGCCGGGCGGGCCTTGCCGAAGTACACATCGATCGTATAGCTCATGGTCTGGAAGGTGTAGAAGGAGATCCCGACCGGCAGCAATACGTTCAACGTGGGCAGGGACGCGTTGAATCCAATCAGGCTGAGCAGATCGCACAACTCCGAGATGAAGAAGTCGTAGTACTTGAAGGTGCCCAGCAGGCCAAGGTTGCAGACCATCGATACCAGCAGCAGGGCCTTGCGCCGCGGGCGACTGACGCTGGTGGCGATGGCGTTGGAGACGAAGAAATCCACCACGGCCGAGATCGCCAGCAGCGAAAGGAACCGCCAATCCCACCAGCCGTAAAACACGAAACTCGCCAGCAGTAGCAGCCGATTCTGCCGATCGTGGCGCAATCTCCAATACAGGACGATGACAATGAGATAAAAGAGCCAGAATACGTAACTATTGAACAACATCAGGCTTTCCGCCCACCTGCCCCAAAGCTCATCCGGTGTCGCCGCATGGGTGTTAACCGAAACCTGAAGCCGATCATCCAGGAGGCGCGCTTATCGAGAGCACGTCAACTGTGAAGGCCTCATCCCGCACAATCCCTTAGAGCCCCAAATCGCCATACAGCCGGGCCAGAGCAGTAGCCTCGCTCGCCAGCGAGAACCGCTCCCGCACCATCGCCGCGCCGGCCACGTTCGGCGTTCCAGCCTGCCCGATGGATTCGAGCGCCGCTTGCGCCCCCGTGACATCCTCCGCGAAATGGCAATGGTCCAGCCGCCGGTTGTAAATCACGTACCGCCCTCGGGCCAACATCTCCAGTACCATGGCCGACAGGCTGTCATGCTCCGGCAGGCGGATCAGCACGGTGGATTCGCGGTAGATCGCCTCCACGTCTCGGCGGAATCCCAGGAACTCCACGTTCGCCGGCGCCTCCACCCCCGCCCCACTGGCCCCCAGGATGCGAAACTCCACCTTCGGCAGCCGCCGGGCGAGCTCCAGAACCGTGTCGCCCCCGTAAAAACTAAACCGTTGATCGCTCCAGTAACTCAGCGCCGCAAACCGCTCGGGCAGCGGTAGCACGTCCGCCTCGATCTGCGCGGGCAGCAAACGCACCACCTTGGCCGTGATGCCCAGCTCGGCAAGCTCGGCCGCCAGATCAGGCGAATCCGCCAGATGGGCCGACGCCCACCGGCTTGCCGCCCTGCGATTGACCCATGTCGCCCAGCGCCCTCGCGATGTGTCACGGAAACTCAGCAGATCGCTTCCAATCCAGTGCCAGACCACGGGCCGACCCAGCAAGCGAAGCAGCAACGCCGTCCGCCAACGGCAGGGACCGCCCACGTGATGGATCGCCCGCAATCGCCGCCACGAGCCCCACAACAGCCAACGTACTGACGCCAGCCGACTCTGCGGCCGAACCAGCTCCCCCTTCATCCCCGCTCGCCTGAACAGTTCCGCAGCCACCCCCATCCAGTACGGCGCCCCCATGATCCCGACCCGCGGCTCCGCCCCGCCCGTGACCTCCGCCGCCCCCGTCCGTTCCACCTCTGCGGTGCCCGTGTGCTCCCGGTCATCCACCGGCATTCACTCCCGAGCCTGAAAGGCTCGTTCCGCCAGCCCACGTCTTTGAGCCTGAAGGGCTCGTTCCGTCAGCCCAGGTCTTCGAGCCTGAAGGGCTCGTTCTATCAGCCCAGGCCGAAGGCCTGGGAACGGGATGACGCCTCGCGAGCCGGCCCTGAAGGGGCCGTTCATGCTGCTGCGACTGAGCCGATGCCCCCGGGATGCGAGGTGCTCCGGTGGGGTGATTGCCAGCTACCGTCTGCCAGTCATAGGAGTCTTGCGATTCGATCGGCCAGCGAAGGCTCAGCCGACCGCGCTCCCCCGCCCACTCGGCCCCCGCGGCATCCGCACTGACACGACCCGTCTCCGTCCCGCCGGAAGCATCCAGCAGGGTCACGAGGACGGCATTCCGCCCCGTCACCGCGAAGTAACCCACCGGCCCCGCCAGCCCCGTCTCAGGACGCCCCACCTGACCATCGCACACCACCGTGCTCTCGATCCGCAGCAACGTCTCGGCCGGCTCATCACCCGACACGGCCACCAGGGCACCATCCGCGATCCCCGCGTTCAACCCCTCGGCCACGCGGAACTGCTGCCGATAAACATGAGGTTCCTGCGACGCCAACTCATCGACCACCAGCAGCGTCCGCACCCCCGGGCCAAAGAACAAGCTTCGCCGGTGCACCACCCCGGCGTACAACTGCGATTCCCCCTGAAAGGCCACGAACGCCGGCATACCCGCCTCCTGCGTTCCTGCCGGGCGGACATCCAGCCAACGTGCCTTGCAGTCACCCTGCCGGTGTGAAGCACCATCAACCGAAACAGTCGTTTGCGACGGCGTGCCGATCAAGGCCTGCCGCTCCGCCGCATCCCTGTAGCTGGGATAGCCCGGCCCGGCCAGCAAGGCCCGGCCACCGGCGAACAGGGTCAGCGCCAGCGCGTCGTAATGGGAGTGCGCCACCGACCACTCACCACACCGCAGCGTCAGCATCAAGGCCGAGGACGTCGTCCACTCCGGCGCCGGCGCCCGGAGAACCAGGTACCCCGCCCCTGGCCATAAACGAACGCCCGGCTCGTTGGGTGGCACGGTCGAGGGCTTGACCGCCTCGCGCAGCGCCGCCAGCTCCGGCAGCGCGGGGAGGTGCTCATGCGGCCACCACGTCAGGTCCACCACCTCCGATTCCGTGTCCGCGATCAACGGCAGCGATCGGTCCGGATGCAGGATCTCCCGGCAAAAAACCAGCATCTTCCGCACCGTCTCGGCGAACTGCGGACTCACCTCCACGTCCGCCTGCTCGCAGGTGGCCAGGAACCACAGGGCTGCTCTGGTCACGAAGTAGTGATAACTCGGCGTCACCTCGCGCGATACGCCCTCCGCCGTGACATTCGCCGCCGCGTGCTCCTGCATCCGCCGCACGGCCGTTTCGCGCCACCGCCCCCCACGGTCGAACTCCGGATACTGCAGCGCCATGCTCAGCAGCGCATAGTTCTGCATCAGCCCATGGTTCGTCTTTGCGTTGTATTCGCGCCGATTGGTCAGGTGCCGCCCGTGCTGGATCAACGAGGTCAGAAAGGCTTTCTCGTCCTCGTCGGACACTTGGCCGCCCGATCGCAGAACCTGCATCACCGCCATGTGCGCACAGATGCGATGGGACATGCAGTCATCGTTCCAGACATACTGATTGAAGTTCGGCCAGTCGCGGTTCCCGCGACGCCACTCCTCCATCATCGCCCGGGCCGCGGTGATGCCCTCCGAACCGCTGTTCAGCAACGGAAACAGCAACGCCTGCCGCTGCATGGCGAACAGCACCGGCACGGGCGTGGGGGCTTTCCACCGAAAACGTTCCTCCGGTCGCCACTGATACGACGGAGACTCAAAGAGCTCGCCCAATCGCCCGGCCAGGATCGCCTCAGCCATCCGCTCCGAGTCCGCGGGTGAGTCTCGCCACAGGATCGGCAGCGGCATCGGCGTGAAGGGGGTGCGCTCGCCCAAATGGCGGATGATCGCGTTCATGGCCTCCCGCCGCCCGCCTGTTCGCCGCGCCTCCTCCATCCGCGCGCAGACCGGGTGCGTGCGGTCGATCATCGCCAGCAGATCCACGTGGTTGCGGTGGTAGTAAAACGCACCAAACCCGCTCCCCCCCACCGCCGCCACCACGCCCAGCATGGCCACAACGATGCGCCGGTACCACCACAGTCCCGCTCCCGCCCGAACCCACGGTCCAGGCCGGTAGGTCACAATCACCACGCATGCCGACAACGTCGCCAGCAGACCCGACAGCCCGCTCAGCAACGCAAAACCCCGCCGCCCGGCCAGATACCCATCGCCGTTCACCAGTGACGCCAGCACGATCGGACACGCCACCACCGCACCCGCTGCCAGCACGCACGCCAGGGCCATCAGCCGCCGACGCCAATGTCTGGGAACCGGCCCGACCCAGCCAGGCCCCATCATCCCGCCGCCCGCTGGCCCCACCGGCAGCAGGCGCGTTCGTCGCAATACCTGCCCCACCAGTTCCAGCCCGCCGCTCCAGACGCGACGCAGATCCTCCCACGCTGGAACCAACTCGCGAAACGATCGGCCCGACTCACGCAGATAAAACCGAGTCCACAGCCCCAGGGCCATGGTATAGGCGACACTGGCGGTGATCGCCGCACCCGCGATGCCCAGGATCGGGATCAACAACAGATTCAGACCGGCGCTCACCGCCAGCGTGGACCACGCGACGGTCACGTTGTAGTGGGTCTTCTGCCGCGTCAGCAGGTCGCTGGCCAGCACGGATGCCCCGCCCAGGGCCGCGATGCCCGGAAGCAGCAGCAGAAACGGCACGATCGAGCCCGTGAACTCCCAACCGAACAGCACCAGAATGGCCGGGATGCCGAACACGCCCGCCCCGACCATCGCCGCCAGGGAGGCGATCATCGTTGCCCGAAACACCGCCGGCACCTGCCCCTGACGACTCGCCATCTCGTTCGCCAGCCGCGGCAGAAACGCCGTCGAGATCGAGCCCGGCACCATGCGAAGATGCTCGGCCAAGCTCACGGCGAGCGTGTACAAGCCCAGGTCGGACCGCTCCACCAGATACCCCAGGATGCCCTGATCCAGACGGTAGATGAGGAAACCCGCCAGCGTAGCCAGACAGATGGGCAACCCGAACCGCAGACTTCGACCCCACAACCACCGCGGCAGCGCGCTGGGACGCAGGCTGATCTCGTGCCGCAGAAACCAGATGGCCAGCACACTCGCCGGCAGATGCGCCAGGGCCATCACCCACACTGCCGCCAGAACCCCCCATTCCAGCACCACCAGAAACACGAACAGCGCCGCCAGCAGGGTGGCCCCCGCCACGATGCGCAGGATGGACGCCAGAACCACCTGGCCCACCCCTCGCACCAGTGAGAACATCAGCGTGCTGAAAATCGACATCGGCGCGATCATGCACGAGGCCAGGATGATCTCCGTGCTCAGCGTACCGAAATTGCCCCGGGGGATCGGCAGCCAGAAGAAATACGCACAGACCACCAGCACACTGACCAGCGTCCCGAACGCGGTGATCACCAGGGATTGCAGAAACAATCCCGCTCGAGCCTCCTTGTAAAGCCCCGCAAACGTGCTGTTGACGCTCTCCTGCCCCAGCATGGCGAACGTCGTCGTGATGGAGGGCAACAACAGCGCCAGCGCAAGGATGCCGCGTCCCTCCGGTCCCAGCCACCGCGACGTGACCGTCACGGTACCCAGCATGATCACCGCCAGCACCATGCTGCCGGCGAAAGTCGCGCTGATGTCCCGTTTCAGCATGTGCCGCGGTCCTCGAACTGCATGGAGTAGACCATTTGCCTGAAAGCAGCCACATCCTGTGCGGTAATCTCCCGCGGGGATCGTCCCGGATAGGGCGCCTCGATCATGGTGAACCGGCTGCGGCGGTCCAGGTACTCCGCCAGACCGCATAGCACGCGCGCAGGGACACCCGCAGCCACGGATCGGTCCGGCACATCCTTGGTGACCACGCTGCCCGCGCCGATGACTACCTGGCTCCCGATTCGCACCCCCGGCATGATGATGGCCCCATACCCGATGAACACCTCGTCACCAATCCACACCGGAGCGACACGGTATTCCCCGGTATGCAGGTAGTAGCTCGCATCATGGCTGAGGATCATCGAACTCGGACCGATGACGCAGTTGCGCCCAATGTGGATCAAACGCGGAAACATGCCGTCGAGGTTCTCGCGCATGAGCCGCGTACCCGCCCCGATATCCAGGTCCGCCATCCAGGCGAACGGATCCTCCTTCACCAGCGATCGAGAAATCCGGCGAAGAATCCTTTTCAACACGGGGAGCCTCCTCGGCACACACCTTCACACCGTGCAAACAACCGCCAAGAAACAGAATGAGCAATCCGCGAACGAAACGTTCGATCCGGCTTGCCGCTTCGCGTGGAACCCGTCCAAGCTCTGATCGTCCGGCTCCTGACTTTGAGCTTCCCCATCCGCTCTGTGTCAATCTGAGTGATCTGTGGGCAAACGCTTCTCGCTATCCCGCGGCAACCCCTCCGCACCGGAGCGGTACCGAATCACCCGCGCCGGCACGCCCACGGCGATGGCCATCGGCGGGATGTCCCGCGTCACCGCCGCACGGGCCCCGATCACCGCTCCATCCCCGATCGTCACCCCGGGCAGGATCGAGCACCCCGCCCCAATCCACACGTCGTTGCCGATACGGATCGGCCGCGAGTGCAGCGGCTGCGTGCGGATCGACTGCCCCGCTTCCATACCATGATTGACATCGGTGATGTGGCATTCCGGGGCGATCAGGCTATCCCGACCGATGCACACCTGCTGGTGCGCCAGGATGATCGTCCGGCGGCCGATGTAGCTGTCGTCGCCGATCTCCAGCCGGCCCTCAGGCCAAACCGCCATGTAGACGTCCACGCCCAGACGAACACGACGCCCCAACCGCACCCGCTCCGGGTGGGTCAGCTCAACGCGTCCCTCCAGGATTAAGCCCTCACCGCCAACCAACCCCGACCGAAAAAGCTGCGCGATGCGCCACCGGGAGCAGGCACCGGCCAGCAGCGCCCCGAGCCATCCCAGCACCGACGGGCTCCGACAACGCTTTCCCGGCATAGGGAAATCCGCCGACACAGGCAAGCCCGCCGGCATAGGTTTGCCTGCCTCCGAATCCTGCGTCGTCATCGACTCCCCCTGCGAAAACGCATGACCAGCCTCCCGACCTTCCCCGTCACGGCCCACGATCCGGCTTGCCTCTTCGCGGCGCAACCGCGGGATCGAACGCCCCGCCTCTCGCTCCCCGCACCAGTAGCGGCCGCCCACCGACTTCGGCGAGCTCAGCCGAGCCGCGGCGGCCGGCGTCTCCTCGCTCCCCGCACCGGCGAGACGCCGGTGCCACACCGAATCGAACGCCCCCGTATCACGTCCCCGCGCGTAACCACGCCACGAACGCCGCCAGACCCGCCGCCAGGTCCGTCCGCGGCTCGTAGTCCAGTTCCCGCCGGGCCAGCGTCACATCCGCGAAGGTCCGCTCCACGTCGCCCGGTTGCGGCGGTAGCCGCTCGATCACCGCCTGCTTGCCCAGCGCCCGTTCGATGGCCGCCACCAGATCGCTCAGCGACACCGGATGGGCGTTCCCCAGATTATAGAGGTGATACCCTTCGCAGCGCTCGATCGCCGCCAACACGCCGGCCACAATATCGCCAACGTAAGTATGGTCCCGCATCATCCCGCCGTCGCCGAAGACCGGGATCGGTTCGCCCCGCTCGATGAGCCGGGCAAACTTGTGAATCGCCAGGTCCGGCCGTTGCCGCGGGCCATACACCGTGAAGAACCGCAGGCAGGTCACGTTCAGCCCGAACAGGTGGTGGTACGTGTGGCACAGCAGCTCGCCCGCCTTCTTCGTGGCCGCGTACGGCGAGATCGGGTGATCGACGTTGTCCGTCTCGGCGAACGGAACCTTGGCGTTATTGCCGTAGACGCTCGAACTGCTCGCGAAGACGAAACGCCCCACCCCCGCTCGCCGGGCCGCCTCCAGCAGCACGCACGTGCCGCCCACGTTCACCTGCTCGTACAGCAGCGGTTGCTCGATCGACGGCCGTACTCCGGCCCGCGCCGCCAGGTGCACCACCGCGTCGACCGAGTCCTGGAGCACCCCCTCCATCGCCGTCTCGTCGCGGACATCCGCCTCGACCAGCCTGAACCCCGGGTACTTCTGGCAGGCCCTCGCGTTGGCCCGCTTGACCTGCGGGTCGTAGAAAGTGTCGAACGAATCCACTCCCGTCACCCGCCAGCCGGCCGCCAGCAGGGCCTCGCTGACGTGTGAGCCGATGAACCCCGCCGCCCCGGTGACCAATGCGTGTGCCATATCCGGCTCCGTGACGTGTAGCCCCGCGGAGACTGCTTTCTCCCCGCGATGGCTGGACTCCGTCCCCGTCGGCCGCGCGCGAACGACCGATAACCCCCCTGGAAGTGCCCGGCTTACGTATTCGCAAGTCCGGTATTTACCGTATGATATCGGCCAGCCGGAGAGCCCGGCAACAGTTGCGGCGCCCCTGCTCTGTTCAGACCCGGTGGATTGGTCTTCGCCCGGTGATCCCGGCGTAGGCAGGAGGGTCGATCGGTTCCACGCTCTCGCTATCGACCTCGACCATCACGCTCTGGCCGAGCGTGGTGACGTTCAGATAGAGCCGCCAGCGATCCGCTGCCCGTGCGATCGTACCTTCCAGACCCTGCAGCGGGCCGGCGACAATACGCACCCAGTCCCCCACTTTCAGCCGTTTGGCCACCGAAAAATCGCACTGGCTGACCAGCAGCGTATGGACATGCAGCAGCTCCGCGTAAAACTGCTCCTGGTTGGCCACATTCAACACCTGAGCGATCCGATTCGTCCGCAGGGCTTGGTACCGCTGCTCCGGGTTGCCGTGAAAAAACACGTACCCGGGAAACACGGGTACCATGCTCCGCGAGACCCGTCGCGTCACCGGACTGCGCGTCGTGCGCGGGCACAGCGGCAGGTAGTTGAAGACGCCCATCCGGCCGAGTTCCCAGGCCAAGGCCTTCTCGTTCCGCGAACGCGTATGCGCCACATACCACTGGCCCGCCAGGTCCGTAGGGATCGGGGCCAGTGATTCGACCCCCTGCTCACCCCACGCGATGTGATCCAGCTCGCTCAACGCCTCTTGCCTCGCTCAGCCCCGGCTCCGGACTACCCGCCGGGTCCAACGGCCGTATCAGTACTGCCCGGCGTGCCACGACCGTCACAGAACCGCTGCACCGGGCCGCCACCGCCCTGTGTATCTTACGCCAGCTATCGGCCAAAAGTCCTTGTGGCAACAGGCGATGTGAACATTCTCAGTTGAATCGGGGGCGTTTCGCCGACTCGCGGCGTTGCCAGGCCGCCAGCGCCAGCAACGCCAATCCCAGGCCCAGCACGTCGCACAGGAAGTCCCACACGCTGGGCTGTCGCCCCACGATCGCCTGCGTCAGCTCGTCGAAAGCCGCCCAAACGACCCCGCCCGCCAGGATCCAGCCCATCGCGGATGCCCCCACTCGCCGCCGCTCGGTCCCAGCCAACACCCACCACCACAAGCACGCCCAGCCCGCGTAGAGCCCGAGGTGGACCACCTTGTCCAAATGAGGCACTCGCCAGCCCGCCGACGGCAGGAACCTGTCGATCTCCGGGAGATGGGTCAAGCCGAACATCGCGGCCCAGTAGACCATCAGCGACCCGTGCCGAAGCTTCCGCGAGGCGAGCCAGCCGCCCGAGCCCTGCTGATCCGTGGCTCGGCTCAAGCCGCGCCCCCCACCGGCCGCCGCCCCCGCATATTGCCTTGCTCCCTTGCTCACTCGCCTGCTCGTTGCCTCACGCGAGGACCGACCGAACTCCTTCGTTGTCCCAAACCGTACACGCACCGCACTGTTCAAAGAGCAGTGGCTCTTTGAGCAGTGCGGTCGCGGTTAAAGTTTGCCAGCGGAGCGATCCTCGTCACGGGTTGCATCATCGCCAGCCCACCCTTGCTGCGTAAGGATGGGCCACTCGTCGGCCGCTGCGGGGGGCGGCCGCTACGGTTTCGCGGGTACTCACAGTCGGCGGCGACGGCGTGGCTTAAACTTGGCTCCCAACCCGCGGGGTGAGGAAGCGGCGGCCGACTCCTGCGCCGCCTCAGCGCCGGGCGCCGGCCCGCCCGCCATGGCCGCGGCGGCTTCACGTGGGCCGTAGGAGGGCTGCCAGTCGTCGCGCGGCGGCCGGGGTACGAAGCCTTCAACGGTGATCGGTGGCACCTCACGGTTGATCAGGATCTCCACGTCGGTGAGCCGCTTGCCCTGGTCCCGCGTGACCAGCGAGATCGCCTTTCCGAACGTGCCCATCCGCGCCGTCCGCCCGATGCGGTGCACGTAGGAGTGCGGGTCATCCGGGATGTCGTAGTTGATGATGTGGCTGATGCCCTGCACGTCGATCCCGCGGGCCGCCAGGTCCGTGGCCACCAGCACGTTCAGGTTATGCTTGCGGAACCGGTCCATCACGCGCTCGCGCTTCGCCTGCACCAGGTCGCCGTGGATCTCGCGGGCGTCGACGCCGGCGTCGTGCAACTGACGCGTCAGTTTCTCCACGCTCCGCTTCGTGTTGCAGAAGACGATGGCCAGCCGCGGCTTCTCCTGATCGATCAACATGCGCAACACCCGGAACTTGTCCCACGGGTCCACCGTGACGTAGACCTGCGTGACCCCCTCGACGGTCAGCTCGTCGCGCGAGACATTGACCTCAACGGGATCGGTCATGTAGCGTTTGGCCAGTCGCGTGATCTCCTCGGTCAGCGTAGCGGAAACCAGGACCGTCTGGTGCGGTGTCGTGATGTGACCGAGGATGTGCCGGATGTCCTCGCGGAAGCCGATGTCCAGCATCCGATCGACCTCGTCCAGCACGACGAAGCGGATGTGGGCGAAACCCAGGGCCTTGCGCTGGAGCAGGTCCATGACCCGTCCGGGCGTCCCGACGACCACGCAGGGCTTACGACCCAGCAGATGTAACTGGGCTTTGATCTTCTGCCCGCCGTACACCGGCACGATCCGCAGGTCGAGCCCCTCGCACAGGCGGCGCAGCTCGGCGGCGACCTGGACGGCCAGCTCGCGCGTTGGCACAAGGATCAGAAACTGGAGCCCCTCGTTGGGTCGGATCATCTGCAGGATCGGCAGGCCAAAGGCCGCGGTCTTGCCCGTGCCCGTCCGGGCCTGCCCGAGGACATCCCGGCCGGCCAGCACCAGGGGGATGACCTGGCTCTGGATCTCCGTTGGGGTGGTGAATCCGATTTTCGCCAAGGCGAGCAGGAGCGGGGTCTCAATCCCCAGCTCGGCAAACGCCTCCGGTAAAGCGTGAGTCTTGTGCATGTTCTGCGAGCGGTGTCCCGTGCAACCCCCATTGTGCACCGCCGGCCGAGCAGTGCGTCCTGATAACCCTGTAACGCTACCCCCCCCTGGCCAGCATATACTCTAATCCATGATCGGCCTGATGGCCAGTGGCCCGCCGCTTGACCATGGCCCGGGCGGCCCGGTATCGTCGCCGGGCTATGGACCCGCCGGTCGTCGCTGAGATTGAGCTGGACGCGTTGCGGGGCAACCTGCACGCCTGCCGGGGCCGCGTCCCCGCAGGTACGGCGCTGTGCCCGGCCGTCAAGGCGGACGCCTACGGGCACGGTATCGCTCATGTGCTCCCCGTCCTTGCCGATGCGGGCATCCGCCAAGTAGCGGTGGCCAATCTCGATGAGGCTCTGGAGCTCCGGCAGATCGGCTGGTCCGGGGCCATTCTGTGCTTCGGCCCCATGCTCGCCACGGACAGCCCAACCGAGCAACGCGAGCGGGCCCACACCGCGGTCGCCGCCGACGTCACCCTGACCATCCAGTCAGCCTCGGAGCTTGCTCAACTTTCCGCCGCCGCGGCCCGTCTCCACCGTCGGGCCCGGGTCGAGGTCAAGGTGGACACCGGGATGGGGCGGATGGGCCTGCTGCCCGGCCTCGCCGAAGAAGTCATCCGCCAGACCCTTGGCTGCCCCGAAGTGCTCATCGAGGGCATCTACACGCATTTGGCCACGGCGGACGAGCCGGACCTGAGCTTTGCCCGCGAGCAGCTTGCCGTGTTTACCGGACTTCGTGAACGGCTGTCGAGCGGGGCTGCCGGGATCGCGTTTCACGCGGCCAATTCGGCGGCCATCTTTCGGCTGCCCGAGGCCCATCTGGACCGGGTGCGGCCGGGACTGGCCCTGTACGGCTACTGGACGGGACCGCAGGACGAGCGCCCGGCCGATCTGCGCCCAGCCCTCCGGGTGGTCAGCCGGCTGACCGCCGTCCGCTCCCTGCCTGCGGGGCATGCGGTCGGCTACGGCCGGTCGTTCGTGACCCAGCGCCCGAGCGTTATCGGCCTCGTCCCGATCGGCTATGCGGACGGCTATCGCCGGCTGCTGGGCAACCAGGCGGTGATGACGCTGGAGGCCCGCCGCGGCCTGGCCGCGCGAACCGTACCCGTCGTCGGCCGGATCAGCATGGACCAGACCGCCATCGACTTGACGGAAGCGGGCGAGGTTCGCCCCGGCGACCGGGTTGTGGTGATCGACAGGCAGCCGGCATCGCCGCACAGCGTTGAGGGCTTGGCACGTGGCCTCGCTACAATTCCGTATGAAGTGACTTGCCTACTGGGTAGGCGTGTGCGCCGCGTGCCCGTATGATCAACTCAGGGACGGGTGGCGGTCGGCTGGGGGAGATGCGCATGTCTGGATATTGGGGCATTGACGCCAGGGAACGAGAACCGGCGGCTGTGGGGGGGCCGGATACCCTTCGACGGACGCAGGAAGGGGAGCGCGCTTGTTTCTCGGACGGCGGTTCACTGTGAATTGGGAATGGACACCCCGGGGTCCGTTTGACGATAAGACCTTGTCGCAAGTTGGTTTGTTGAGCATGATAGTCAGGGGAGGTACATGAGAACTCTAGCCCATGTGACGCACGAGGCGGTCCATAAGGTCGGCGGAATCGGGGCGGTCCTCGAGGGCCTGCTGACCAGCAACGCCTATCAGACCGCGGAACAGCGGACGATCCTGATCGGACCGCTGTTCGCCGCCGAAGACGGGACCCATGGCCGGCTCGGCCCCTCTGGGGAGGTCCTCTACAGCAGCATCGACCATCTGCCCCCGCACCCGGTCAGCAACGCGCTCGACCAGATCCGCCGCGACTTCCACGTACAGATGGTCTACGGCCACCGAACCTACACCAACCCGCACACCGGGGTGATCGTCTCGCCGGAGATTCTGCTGATCGACGTGTCCCGCATGGACCTGGGTCGGGTCAACTATTTCAAGTCCCGACTCTGGGAAAGCTTCGGCATCGACTCGCGCCGGTACGAGTCGTCGTGGGAATACGACCTCTACGTGAAGCTGGGCGCGGCCGCGATCGCCACGCTGCATGCGCTGGGCGCCGTGGACGATGAGTGCGTCGTGATCGCCCACGAGTTCATGGGCATGCCCGCCGCCCTGGCCGCCATGATCGACGCGAGCCCGGCCTTCCGCACCGTTTTTTACGCCCATGAGGTCTCCTCCGTACGACGGATCGTCGAGGATCACGGCGGGCACGACGTGATGTTCTACAACGTCCTCTCGCGGGCCATGGAGCATGGGCGGTACGTGACGGATGTGTTCGGCCCGCAGGATGGCTACTATCGGCACGCGCTGGTCGATGCCAGCCGACACTGCGACCGGATCTTCGCCGTCGGCGACATGGTGGCCAAAGAGCTGCGTTTCATGAGCCCGGGCTTTGCCGACGCCGGCATCAGCATCTGCTACAACGGCATCCCCGCCCAGGAGATCACTCTGGCCGAGAAACGCGCCAGCCGGGAGAAACTCCAGGACTACGCCCAGACCCTGCTCGGCGATCGGCCCGACTACATCTTCACCCACGTCACGCGAACCGCACCGAGCAAGGGTCTCTGGCGCGACATCCGTGTGCTGGCTCAGCTCGAGCCGCTCTTCCGGGCGGCCGGGAAATCCGCCGTCCTCTTCGTTCTCTCCACCGAGGTGCCCGCCCGGCGACCGGTCGACGTGCGGCACATGGAACGCTGGTGGCATTGGCCCGTCGCCCACCGCGAGGGCGATCCCGACCTGTCCCACGGCGAGGCGATCTTCTACGCCGGCGTCCAGGAGTTCAACACGCGGGCACGCCAGATCAAGATGGTCTTCGTCAACCAATTCGGATGGGACCACGAAGTCTGCGGCGAGCGCATGCCCGAAGACATGACCTTCATGGACCTGCGCCGCGGGGCGGACGTCGAGTTCGGGCAGAGCATCTACGAGCCGTTCGGCATCGCCCAACTCGAACCGCTCACCTTCGGGGCGGTCTGCGTGCCTTCGAATGTTTGCGGATGCGTGGGGTTCGTGCAGGAGGTCCTGGGCGCCCAGCGCACGCCCAACGTCATCGTCGCCGACTACTGCGACATGGGCCCGGAGCTTCGCGATGAACCCGGCTGGCTGGCCCTGACCCGTGAGGAACGCGACCGTCACGAGATGCACGTCGCCCAGCGCATCGCCGGACAAATCATGGCCGCCCTGCCGCCCGACGAGCGGGCCATCGAGCGTCTCATGGCCAGCGGCCTGGCCCTCGCCCGGCAAATGAGCTGGGAGGTGGTCGCCAGCCGCTTCGTTCTTCCGGGCATCGACGCCGCCTGCCAGCACCGGGACGGGGTCGAAGTTGCCTGAGCACTCGGGAGACAACGGTCCGCGGACAGACGATCCGATTCCGCCACGGGCGGCACTGCGGTCTGCCCACTGACGGGCGAGGCGGACGTTTGGGGGACCACGGCACCGGGGAACGGCGGATCCGCTTCGGGCGAGTCCTGGCCGAATTACCTCAGCAGAATCACGAAACCCGCCTGCTCGAAATGGTGATCCCCGGTCAATGCCTCGCTGATTCCCCGCTCCTGCATAACGACGAAGGAGATACAGTCGGTCAGCGACCAGTCCTTATCCGGACGGCGGGCATACAGATCAACGCCGGCCTCAAACAGGTCCTCGCTTGCCGGCACAACGGTCACCTCGGGATCGTTCTTCAAGAGCTGCCACAAGGCGAGAAAATCGGCCCGCCTTTCGGGGGCTGCCAGTGCATCGGCTACCTCGGTCAACACCCATGCGGTGGTCACCACCCGGCCGCTCATCCGCTCGGATGCCCGAATAGCCCGCTCATGGGCGGTGTCATCGGCGTTGATGACCGCCAAGTAGTAGAAGGTATCGGCAAATGTCACTGTGATGCCTTCGGCCGGCCGTGCAGGTAATGATCATGATTCCTGGCCAGATCCTTCGGAAGTCCGGTCGCGATGCCGATCACCGGCTTAAGCCGATCCGCCAGGCTCCGGGCAGGGAGTGCTTGTACCGCCTCGACTACGACCTCCGCGCCTTCATCCAGCCGAGCCCCCGCCTCCAACACCACCACCCCGCCTTTGACTTTGCCTCGGTACGTCATGGTTTCACCTCGCCAAACGATTATATCACAGCGCGGGCTTTGCCCGCAACCCAAAGCGGCCAGGGGACTTACAGCTAGTCGCCTGAAGAAATCTTCGCACGGCGCGAAGAAATCAACCGTTAGTGGTACAGGAGGGGGTGGGCCACCTATCCCGGTCCATCGATCAGGGCGCGCGGGTGCCCGGTTCGCAGGGGGCCAGGTGGGTGTTGAGGTGGCGACGGATGGCCACGAGGTCATCGAGGTCGATGATGCCGTCGGCGTTGACGTCGAGACGGAAGCGGGCGGCATCGACGGGCCAGGCCATGGCGGTGCGGGCGGCGACCAGATCAAGCACATCCGCCACCCCGTCGCCATTCACGTCGCCCGGCAACAAGCGGACGCAGAACGTATCCGTTACCAGGCAGGTCGGATCGCGGGCGTCGGCCAAGCCGGGGAAGGACACCATCACCGTCTCGGCGGGCACCGCATCGAGCATCACCGCCAGTTGATCGTGATCCAGGGCGATATCCGCAACGGGCACCTCCGCGCCCGCGGCGTCGACGATACGAACGGCGGTCGGATGGAGCCCGGCCGGGGCCTGCACCGGTCGCGTGAAGTTGACAAGCAGCCAGGCCGGCCCGCCGATTCGACATTCGATGGGCGCGGGCTGACCGGGATCAGCCAGCAGTTCCTGATCGAAGCCGCCGGCCGCGCCGTGGGTCAGCCGCAAGACCGGCCGACGGCCCGCGGCGCGATCCACGACCGGCGGGTCGTCGGTGCAGGGAACGGTTGAGAACGACCATGCCTGGCCGACGCGCTGACCGCAGGCGTTGCGGGCGACGACGGTCCATTGGTAGGTGGTACCGAAATCGAGGGGAACCGGCAGATCGCACACCGGGCCGACGGCCCCCTCGCACATCAAGAGGCCCGGAGCCCCGGCCGGCCCGAGGTACACGTCGTAGGCCACCTGCCCGGCGGGGTTGACGCACAGGGTCATGGGGATCGCGGAACCGCCCCAGAAGCGGGCGTCACCCCCGAGGGGCACGGCCTGGGCGGAACCGTAGAGGTAGCCCTCCAACGTCCCGAGCGGCCAGTCCACGGGGTAGCTCTGATGCTGCAGGCCGAAGCCGATACGCTCCATCCCCCAGGCCACGCCCAGAGCGTAGGCACGCTCCGGGTACAGCGGCACGTGCATGAGCCCAGAGCTGTAGAGGGTCTTGCCGGTTCCTGCAGCCTGCACGGTGCCGACCCGCAGGGGCATAAACAGCCCCGCCGGTGCGACGGCTTCCAGGACCAGGAACTCCAGGGACGCTGCGCCGACGAAGTCGAGTTGCACCTTGAACTCGTGCAGGGTCTGCGGCTCGTTGACGGTGATGACGTTGGCGAGGACCTGGTCACGGGCGGAGTAGCTGACCTGGGCGGTACCCAGTGGGTGACACTGTTGCGGCACGGGCAGCCCGACGTTCCAGGCCAGCGGCGGCTCGGGCGGCACGTCCGGCTGACCGTCGGCCGGGTACGGCATCAGCGGCAACCGCGGCAACGCACAGACGCTCAGCACCAGCGTCCGTGAATGAGTCAGGATGGCATCCGTGTCGCGGAAGACGACCTCGACCGGGTGATCGCCCGGCGGGAGGCTGTCAGCCTGGAGATTCAGGCACACGGCCGCGGCGACGCTCCCGCCGGGCCCCAGGCTCCCGGCGGCCGGCTGCACGTCCAGCCAGGCGGCACCGGGCTGGGCGACCCAGTTGACGGTCACCGGCCCGTTGTTGGACAAGAGGTATTCGATGCAGAGGGGTGTGAAAGGCCCCCCCTCCGGCCCGGTTACCATGCCGGGTTCCTCCGGCGGCGGCGCGACCTGCAGGTAGCCCGGCCCACCGGTACCCAGCAAGCGCACCTCCAGCCGAGGCACATCCGCCGCATTCCCGTCGATCCGCAGGGCACATTCGGCCGGCCCTTCGACCGTCGGCACAAACGTCACGGGTAGCTCGCGACACTCGCCCGGCGCCAACACCAGTGGTTCAGCCGGCGGATCGGGCAGCCGGAAGCCGGCGCAGGGATCAGGCATGGCGATGTCCTGCTGCACAGCCAGGAGTTCCAGCTCCCCCGCCGTCGGCTCGGGCGGCAGATCCTCGGGAACGCTTTGAGCCAACAAGTCGTCCACCGCGACCGGGGCGGCGCTCACGGGGATGGGAACCGGCTCAGAAGGCAGTGGCAACGGGCCGGTCACGCTCAAGTCATCATAGAAGTGCCGGGTCAATCGGCTTTCGGGCAAATCGCTGAAGCCGAGCAGGGCCACGTACCCGGCGTCCGGCAAAGCATCGTCGCTGCCCGCCCAGGCCAACATGCCGTTGAGGTAGACCTCGAGGCGCTCGCCGGCGAGGTTGACGGCCAGATGGTTGACGCCGATGAGGCCCTTGAGGTGCGGCGACGCCTGCCAGTCGGCCAGGAAGACGAACTCGCCTTCCAACTGCCGGCCGACGTAGAACCGGCCGGTGCCGCTGATTGCCACCATGTAGGCCGACCCGGTCGCGGTGGCCCAGTCGAAGTCTTTAGTGGCCCGGACGGCCACGCCGGCCATGTTATTGGGACTGCCCAGGCGCCAGGTCCTGAACCGTACGCAGGCGTCCGCCCACTGCCGACCGACGTAGGTGGCCTGAAGCCGCGCGCCCGCGGCCTCGGACCAGGCTTGGTAACTGCCTTCGCGGGCTTCCCAGTGCTCCGACACCGCAGGCACCCAATCCTCCGGCGGCCCGTCCTCGAAACCCTCCGCGTACTGCTCCCAAGGCTCCCCGCGCACCCGGTCGAGCACCAGGTCCGCCGAGGCGTGCGTGTTGCAGACGGTGACGGTCTCCGCACGGGCGGTGCCCAGGGCCGTTTCGCCGAACGGCACGGTCAGGTCGTCGGCGGGCTCGACGCTGTCGCGGGCCTCGACCGCGGCCACGGGCGGCGTCGAGAAGGACCAGACCGGCCCGGCGATGCGCCCGGCGCGATTCTCCGCCACTACCTGCCAGTAATAAGTCGTACCGTAGCGCAGCGGCGTCGGGCGGGGACAGCGGTGATCCAGGGCCGACCGGCAAGCGAGCGTCGCGGGCGGGTTGTCGGTTCCGAAATAAACGTCGTAGGTGGTCGCGGCCCCGTGATGACGACCGACGTGTGCCACGGCGTTGGCCAGGATCAGCCCGCCGTCGGTTGCGGCGCTCCAGAACTCGACGTTGACCCGGTCGGAGGTCGGGTAGAGCGCCAGATCCACGCGGGGTACGCCGTCGATCTCACGGACGGCGATGAGCGGCGCCCCGTCGCTCCACGCGGCCACGAAGGAGGCACCGGGCGACAGATACGACGAGCGCACGCGGAAACTGCGCTCACCGCCGTCGAAGCTGGTTATGCCGCTGAGCACCGGGTGCAACGGGTCGAAGCGGTCGCCGAGGGTCTGCCGCGGCCGGTCCAGCAGGCCGGGCAGGAGACCGCCCGGGTAGTCGATGCAGGAGTACCGGCCCTCCAGGAAGCGTCCGAGGAGCACGCTGTACGATCGGACGGAGACGTTGGCGAAAATCGCGACCACCACGCCGCCGCCTGCGTCGATGTAGTCGGCCAGCACGTCCCCGAGCGTAAACGGGTCGTCGAACTGATCGTTGCTCCAGACGATGACTCCGTCGAAGGCCAGGAGATCCGCCAGCGTCGGGGTCTCCCGGGCGGCATCGATGATGACTACTTCGTGGAACCGGCCGCTGGCCAGGAGCCAGTCTCGCGTGTCGGTGAAATGCGGGTCGCCCGGGCCGGCCGGGTAGGCCGCCGCCACGATGGCCGCCCGGCGGTAGGCGGGCTCCGCTCCAGAGAAGGTCAAGGCGGACAGGTCAATGGGCACGGCTACGGCACCATCGGGCGGGTCCGGCCCGGCGAGTGGCGAAGGGGCCGCGACTACGCGGATGGTCGCGGTCGCCGGCAGAGACTCACCGCCGCCCGGGGGCTGGCCGCCGTCATGGGCACGGTAGGTGAATCGATCCACGCCGCTGAAGCCCGGATCGGGCGTATAGAGCACGCTGCCCGCGCCGATGTCGCCGCTAAGCTGCCCATGCGCGGGGTGGGTTTCCACCAGGTAATGGATATTACCGGGCTGAGGAGGCTGGCCGTCGTCGTCAGCCGTCAGCACAACCGTCACCGGCGCGGCGACCGCGGTGGTGACGAGCACGTCACGGGCCGTCGGCGGGCTGGTGGCGATGACCGCCAACTGCACATCCCGTGCCGTGCCAACGCCGGCGGCGAGGTCGACGAAGTGCACCCGGGCGGCGTACGACCAGTCTCGGGGCGGCAGCGCGGCGGCGGCCTCGTTGACGCATACCTCGACGGTGACCGTCTGCTCCACCGTAAGCGTGCCGCCGTCGGGGGTTACCGTGACCCAAGGTTGATCCGCGGTCGCCGTCCAGGACACGTCTTCCGCGGGCTGGGCCGAGTTCCGCAGGGTATAAGTCGTGCAAGCCGGCTCGAACGGCCCGCCCGGCGCCCCCCGGGCCGCAAGGCCACTGGAGGGCTGCACAGCCAAATGGTCCGACCCGCAACCGGCCAGCCCGGGCAGATCGCTCTCGATGAAATCGGCCGGCACGCCCGTACCGCGGCTCAGGCCGACCACCGGGTCATTCGCCCCCGCTTCCAGCCACGACATGCGCAGCCGACCGTCGAAGAACATCTCCACCTGGAAGGTACTCAGCCGTGCCGTGGCCGCGTCGCGAATCTGCTCCCAGGTGACGGCGATCCGGTCGGTCAACTGCCGCCAACTGATATGACCATCCTCCGCTGGCGAATACCAATCGGTCAGGGCGGCTATGCGCGGCAAGGCGAAGTGCCCCGCCAGGTCGTTCGCCGCGGAGTCCCAGCTCGTGAAGGTGATCGATCCGCTGGTATTGATCCAGAACACGTCGTAGGCGACGCCGTAGAGCATCACCTTGCGGCCGTCGAGCGGTCGAACCTGCGTATGATTCTTGACCCACGTGCCGCCCGACGGATCGATGGGCAACGCGTCGATGGGCGTCACGCAGGCACGGTAGAAGTCGATCGAGCCGTCGGGCGTGAACTGGACGCTGTGATGGGCCAGGGGGACCTCGCCGCGCAGAAAGTGCTGGGCGAAGTAGTCTGGGGCATCGGGAGTGGCCAGTACATGGCAGGCCCCGCCCTGATCGTCGAGGGTGACGTTGCCCGCCCGGTCCTGGGCGTGCACCGCGAACCGGTACGTCCGGTCGGGCAGCAAGCCCGCGAGCGACACGTTGTGCTCGGTGCCGTACCCGATCCCCAGGGCGGCCTGCTCCAGGTCGTCGCACGAGGTTCCCCAGTGCACCGCCACGCTCGCGGGCTCGTCCGTGCGAAGCATGACCCGTGCGGCCAGGGCCGACACTTCCGCTACGGCCAGCTCGGAGATAACCGGAGCGACGCAATCCACAAGCGCCTCGGCCTGCGGGGTTGCCGAGGCCCCCTCCCCGGTATCGGCATCGAAGAACTCGACGGTGAGGATCTCGCCGTCGGCGGCCGCGAGCCCCCCGGCCTCGTTGAGCCGCACCGTACCGGTGAAAGTGCCGGTATCCGGCCCGGTCTCGGTCAAGAATAGCGAGGCGCCGGTCGGATCGCTCGACGTCCACACGCGGGCCTCGGCGACCTCGACCGTCGAGGGGTCTTCGTTCAGGTCGCAGTCGTTGACGGTGACCGTGACGCCGCCGGTGCAGGTATAAGCCTCCGCGTTGAGCGTCACCGTGGCGGCCCGCGAGCAGCCGATCATGGGCGGTGAGGTGACCAGCGAGAAGACCTGCGGCCCGAGGGGGACGGCATGACCGCTCACCCGGATCACCCACAGGCCCGCGGTCGGCGTATCGACAACCACCTGCTCGATATTGTTGAGCCGGTCGGCGTGCGCGCGAACCGCGGGCTGGCCGGGCTGCTGCGGATCCAGCGTCCACGGGAAATGCACCACGTGGCCGTCCGGGGCGATGGCCACGACATCGAGATCGTTGACCAGTTGCGGGATGGTGTTGGCCGCACCGGATGGGTCGTCCCAGGCCAACGTGGCCCGGAGTTCCGCCGTACCCGGCAACACGTCCACCAGGAACGAGCGGGCCTCCGACTGGTCGATCGGCTCCTCTCGGACACTGCGGGTTCGCAGCAGGTCGACGGCCTCGGCCGTGCGGACGGAGCCGTAGCCGGACTGGTAATCAGGCCCTACCACACCGAGGTCGGTCGCGGTATGGGCCAGGATGGCCTTGAGCGTCGCATTACGCGGCAGGTCGGCACCGGGGAAGAGCGTTTGCCATTCCTGCAGCAGCAGGGCGCCGACGCCGGTGACCGCGGGGGCCGCCATGGAGGTACCGCAGAGCACGCTGTAGCCGCTGGTGCCGGCCGTCGAGGTGATGCCGCGATCCCCGCCGACCTCGCAGCCGGGGGCACACACGTCCGGCCGGAGGCGGCCGTCGTCGGTCGGGCCCCAGCTCGAGAAAGAGGTCATCGAATCGTCGTTGGCGTTGATGGCCCCGACGGCGATGTGATTCTTGGCGCCGGCCGGCGGGGCCGTCGTGTAGTACAGGTTGCCGCAGCGCAGGATCGAGCGTTCGTTGCCGTTGGCCCAGACGATGCGCATCGGGCTGCCCAGGCTGCCGGTGACGATGGCGTCGATGAGCATCGCGGTCACGCCGTAGTCGCCGGTGATGTCGCAGGGAAAGCCGTTGCGGGCGGTGTTGGTGCCGATGGAGTTGTTGGCCAGATGGGCGCCGTGCGTCTGCATCGCCTCGCGGTAGTCGGACTCGATGTCGCCGGGATTCGTGTAGAGGAAGATGCCCGTCTCGTCATACTCGAAGCCGTAAGACTGGATGAGCACACCGGGGGCCATGCCGCGGTACTGCCCGAGGCTGGCGGTGCCGTCGCCGCCGATGGTGCCGGCCACGTGGTGGGCGTGGCTGCTGAAGCCGGAGGCGTCGCGCACGGTGAGCCTGCCGCCGAAATCCAGGTGGCTCGGGCTGGCGGTGCCCGCGTCGTAGAGCAGCACGTTGACGCCGCTGCCGTCCAGGCCGTACGGGCCAGGCTCGGCCTGGACAAAATCCGCCTGGGTCAGCAGGCGCGAGCCGTCGTTGACCTCGCCCATGCGGGGCAACGGCGGCTCGATCCACTGCACGACCTCCTCATCCGCCAACGCGTTGATCTTCCCCAGGGGCAGTTCGATCACCAGCCCGTTGATCGAGGTAATTTCCGCACGCACGCGGGCCTGGTGCCGCCCGCAGACCTGCACGGCCGTTGGACGCAGCGGCACATCGGGATGGAAAAGGGCGTACACGGCTACGATCGCGGCCTCCGCAGGGAGGGGATCCTCCGCCAGACGTGTGGCATCCTCCGCCCGCGGGGCTTCGGGCACGTGCGCCCAATCCGGTGCCTGCCCCGCGGCCAAGGTCGGGTGCAGCTTCCAATCCCTCCGGATCGCCCGCACCTCCGCCAGGCCGGCAGTGCCCGCAATGGCCGCGACATCCGGCTTGGCCAGCTTGAGGGCGGCGAACCAGGCATGATCGCCCAGGTAGGTCAGTAGTCGCAGGCCGGCTTCACGCAGCGTCCCGCGGGTGACGGGGCTGATCGGGCCCTCGAACCGCACGACGATGTGCCGTACCGTCGACCCGGGCGCCGCGGCCTGACCCGACCTGACCAGCTCCGCCACCGCGTCGGCCCGCGCGGCGGGTGTGTGCAGGGCCTCGGCGACCAGCCCCTCCGCGGTGCCCGGGTTACGCCAGCGGATGGTTTCCGCCGCCGCACCCGGGGATGGAAGCATCAGAAAAAGGGATGCCAGCGTCAGGCACCGGAATGCCAGTGTCAGACACCGCTGTGCGGTGCAGAACCGTGACGCACGCCCGCGCCAACGCGCAGACCGATTCCCCTGGCTCGCCGCGCAGTCGGTACCCCACATGCTCCGCTTCCTCCGCTACCGCCTCCCTATGATGATATCCGTCCGCCGGGCCGGTTTCTATCCGGGTCGCAAGCGACCCGGCTAAACGGCTGCCTCCTGTCTTCTGTCTCCTGTCTCCTGTCTTCTCTCCAACAAAAACCCCCTGTCCGCCTGCGAGAGGCGGACAGGGGGCTCGAAATCATCAGGCGATACGACGAACCGGATTAGTCGTCGCAGGCCGGGTCGGCGTCCACGCCCGCACCGCTGTAGCAGGCCTCGAACGCCAGGAAGTCCGTCGCATCGACGGCACTGTTGAGATCCCGATCGAAGCACCAGCAGTTGTCTTCATCGAAGACCCCTTCCGGATCGCCGGGGCCGGTGTAGCAGAGCTGCCAGGCACCGAAGTCCAGCATGTCCACGTCACCGTCGTCGTCGATATCCGCGAACGGCTCGTTGCACCGGCGGCAGACCTCCTGACCCTCGCAGTCGGGATCGTCGCAGTCGGTGAGCCCGTCGCAGTCGTCGTCCGCCTCGTTGTCGCACACCTCCGGAACACCCGCGATGGTGATCACGCACACGGCGCCGAGGATGTCCGTGCAGCGTTCCTTGGTGCCGCAGTCATCGGTCACCTCGCAGCAGTAGTTACCCCCGTCGGCGCAAGTGGCCGCCAGGATCCGGTAGGCGCTGTCCGTCGCGCCCTGGATCGGCTGCCCGTTGAGCTTCCACTGGAAGGTGAGGGTGCCCGTGCCGCTGGCGTAGGTGTTCATCCAGTGACCGTTCTCGCCCAGATTGACGACCCCGCCGTAGCCCACGTGGGAGATGGACGGGCCATCGCTGATGAACAGCCCCGCGGCCGCGGTGACGATGGGATCGCCACCCTCATTGCAGTCGTCCCAGAGCGTGCAGCGGTACTGCGTGTTGTGGTCCTGGGTGGTCACGCCGGTGAGGGTCAGCGTCGCGGTATCCGTCCCGGAGACACTTCCGACGTCCGTCATGTCATCCCAGGTCGTCAGGCTGGCGTTGTACTTCTGCCACTTGTAGGTGATGTCCCCCACGCCGCTGGCGTTCACCGTGAAGCTGACGTTCGAGTTAATGCAAGCGCTCTTGGTGGCAGGCTGCGCAACGATCTGGAGGCCGATCTTCAGGACGGTTGCATCGCTGATGATCACGCCATTGTCGCCGCAGATGATGACCGTCAGCAGGGAGTTGGCGTCACTGGCCGGGATGTTGCTCAGCGACAGGTTGGCGGTCTGGGCACCGGAAACGTTGGCGCCGTCGACCAAGTCGACGCCGTCCTTCTGCCACTGATAGGTCAGGTTGGTGTCACCGCTCGCGGTCACGCTGACGTTGGCCGAGCCGTCCGGGCAGGCAACGACCATATCAACGGGCTGGGCGGTGATCTGCGGTCCGCCGCTGCCGCCCTTGTTCAACGTGAACGTGGCGGTCGTGGTGCTGCTGGAGTTGGGCCCATCCGGCGGGGACCAGATCCGCAGGTACTCCCGTGCGTTGTCGATGGTATAGAGGTTGCCGACGGCATCGAAGGCCACGTCCTGGACGGCACCGCTCGGTGTGCCGGCAAGCCGGCTCACCACGAGGTCGAAAACAACCTGCCCGTTGGCCATGTTGTAGAAGTACACGGTGCCGTTCACCCCATGGCCATACGCGATCCAGCCCTTGGGCGAATGGCCGCCGATGCCTCTGGCGTAGGTGTAAGGCGAAGCCGCAGAGGCTTCCCAGGTCGGCGTGGCCAGCGGCGGGGTACCGTTGAGGAACTTGGAAATCGGCGGGGCCTGATTCGGGCTGGCCCGGTACTGGTTGACGTACCAGTCGCCATTGGCATCGCCTTCAAAGTCGTAGGGGTAATAGGTGAAGTACGATCGCGGAATAAACTGCGTGCCCTGGTCACCCGGGGTCACGATGTCGTTGCTGCCGAGATCGTAGCGGATGATGCCCTTGCGCGCGGTGTCCAGGTAGTTATCGTTGACCAGGTAAATCTGCCGGTTGCCCGCCGCCTTGGTCCCGGTCACGTAGATGCTGCGCACATACTGGGCCGAGGACCGGTTGCTGGCATCGATGAGCTGCGTGGCGACGGACATATCGTCGTTGAACTCAAAGACCAGGTCGCGGTTGTAGTCGGCCACGTACACATGGCCGTCCGGGCCGATGGTCATTCGGAGGGGGGCGGAGTAGTTGGTCCCATCCCAGTTCCAGGTCAGGCCGCCCTGATGCACGCCCATGTCCACGGCATCGGCCCGCAGCATGTAGATGCCGTCCGTCATGGCCCGGCCGGTGGCCGTCGGCAGGTTGGAGGCCTGCGCCACGTAGATCCGGCCGTACTTCGAGCTGGCCGGGTTGGTGTTCACGCCGATACCCTGGGGACGCTCGAAGTGCGTGTCCTTGTTGGGGGTATCGTCAACGCTGATCTGCGTCCAGCTCGAGTACCCGAGGTCGGCGGCGGTGATCTTCACCTTGTACGGGCTGCCCGCGTTGTCCGCCCGGTCGCCGTTGTCTTTGCGGCCGTCCCACTGCCAGGTGTACTTGCCCTTCTTCTGTGAAGCGATGGTAATCGTCCGCACGGCCACGGAGTCCTTGTCGAGCACCTCGATCTTCACGCCGGGCAGCACGTCCGTTCCCGCCGCGTCCTCGTTCAGGACGTAGTCGACCTTCAGCGTGCCGCACGTGTCCTCGTTCAAGCCCGTGGTGTTGATGGACACCTCCGCCGGGTACACGTTACCCAGCACAACAGCCGGCAACATCGCCATGCAGGCTGCCGCCAGGCCCCCCACCAATTGTCGATAACCTTGTTTCATCGCTCAGACACTCCTTTCCAAAAGAAGCCCACAACCGCCTTCCGCATCAGGAACTGTTTGCGTCAATGATGCCGGGAACCGATAACCATGGTCAGACACGTGAGCGGGCCGACGGCAACCGCTGCCGCACCGGGATAAGAGCCCGCCTACACACGCCAACCTGTTCTTCCATTTGCACAAGAACTGTACCGAACCACTCGAACCGCCTCGGGACGTTCCAGCCACTGTACATCGTCCGCGGGACGGACACACAACACTTGAATCGGAAGGAAATGCACTGTCCGGCAGCTATCGGACCGGAATACCCATGCGCTTCCTTCCCCACGGCCTCCACCTGCCCCACTGTGTTCCATACCCTCCGCCGCGGCCCCACACCGGACTTGCACGCCTCGGACGTCGGGGGAGCCCAGCCGACGCCGCGGCCTCATATGCCGAACGCCATTATAACCGATGCGGCGCCAGGTAAAAGCAGAATGTTCGGGCAAAGAGCATTTTGCGGACCGCGCCCGACCCGACCAGACGCGCTATAGCCGACAACAGACTGTCCGATAAGGGCTTACGTGATCCGGCTGAGCTCTTGGACCAGGGTTCAGTCCGCTCATTTTTTTCTCGGCCGGTTCAAGGAACACCGGACAGGTCGGGCGAGAGGGTGGCCCATCCTCGCTGGGCAAGGGTGAGCGGCTGAAGTAACTGTGGTATCATGCCCGGCGGCGCGGTACGTGTTGAGCGTCCGGGGACTGGCTCTTTTTTGCCGGCGTGAAGGCTTTCCACGCGGTTCAGTCGCTTGACGGCCTGGCGGCGCCGTTGCGTGAGAACGGCCGCAAGGCAAAAAAGTGCCTGTCCCCCTTCCGAGGACGCTCAACACATACGCGGCGCGTCGCCGCAGGGAGGAGGTCTGCAAGTGGACTATCCGCTGTTCGAGGTGCCCCGCATGGGGGGCGGCATGTTCGTCGGAATCGTGGCCATCATCCACGTAGCGATTGCCCAGTTGGCCGTCGGAGCGGGGATGTTCATCGCCGTGGCTCACACCCTGGGAGTACGGAACAACGACCGGCTGCTGCTCGACTTCCTCGCCCGGTACGGGCGGTTCCTGGTGCTGCTGGCGTTCGTCAGCGGAGCGATCACCGGCGTGGGGATCTGGGTGACCATCTCGCTGGTCAGCCCACCCTCCACCAGTATGCTGATCCACCTGTTCGTCTGGGGTTGGGCGATCGAATGGGTGTTCTTCCTCGTCGAGATCGTCGCGGGGTACATGTACTACTACGGGTGGAACCGGCTGACCCCGCGACGGCACATCGCGGTGGCGTGGATCTACGCCTTCGCGGCGTTCATGAGCCTGGTGGTGATCAACGGGATCATCACCTTCATGCTGACGCCGGGCGACTGGCAGCCGCCGTGGGTGGACGCGGACTACGACGGGCAGCGGGCGTTCTGGACCGCGTTCTTCAATCCGACCTACTGGCCGTCGCTGGTGCTGCGGACGATCTCGTGCATGGCCCTGGCGGCCATCTCGGTGGCGCTGGTGGTCAACTGCATCCGCAGCTACTCGCGGGAACAGAAGACGCGGATCATCAACCTGGGCAGCTACCTGCTGATGCCCATCGGGCTGATGGCCCCGGCGGCGGCGTGGTACTTCTTCGCGTTGCCGGAAAACGCGCGGAGCTTCGCCTTCGGCGGGGCGATCGCAATGACGCTCTTCTTCGCGTTCGGCGTGGTGTCGAGCATCTACATTGCCGGTTACGCCTACTGGGCCCTGATCCGCAACCGGAGCTACGCGAACCTGCAGACGTCCGCCCTGCTGCTGGCCGTGGCCGTAGTTGCCACCGGGTCCATCGAGTTCATGCGCGAGGGCATTCGCAAGCCCTACCTGGTCCACGGGCACATGTACAGCAACGGCATCCTGGTCACGGACGATGGCATGCGCGACCGAATCGACCGCGAGGGCATCCTGGCCCACGCCCGGTTCGCCTACCCGCCGACCATGAGCCTCGAGGACGTGCACCGCCTGCCGCCGCACGAGATGGGGCGCTTCGTCTACAACGCCCAGTGCCGCATGTGCCATCAGCCCAACGGCACCAACGACCTGGCCCCGCTGATCAACCAGTCCTCACGCGAGCTGGTGATGAAGATGACTTCCGAGCTGCACGAGTTGAAGCATTTCATGCCGCCGTTCATGGGCACCGAGCAGGAGAAGCGGGCCCTGGTCGAGTACCAGTTGTACCTGGCGCGTGGCGAGAACTACACCCCGCCGATGGACGCGAGGCCCGCGTCGGCCGTGGAGCCGACGCCCCGGCGAACGGCGACGAACCAAGGAGAAGTGCGATGATCCTGGCCGCCGTATCGATCCCCGCGCTGGACCCCGTCGGGTTGCCCGCCCCGCCGGCGCTGTTTGTATTCCTGCACCTGCTGACCATGCTGCTGCACGTGCTGTTCATGAACTTCGTGCTGGGCGGCAGCGTGCTGGCAGTGGGGCTGAACGTCGCGGCTGCCGCGGGGCGACGGGAGGCCAATCCGATCGCCATCCTGATCCACCAGGCCATGCCGCCGATGATCAGCATGGCCGTCACCATGGGCGTGGCCCCCCTGCTGTTCGTCCAGACGCTGTACGGCCCGTTCTTCTACAGCGCCAACGTGCTGATAGGCTTCGCCTGGTTCTCGTTCGTGGTCGTGCTGCTGGTGGGTTTTTACCTGACCTACTGGCTGACGTACCGCGGCAGTAACGCCCTGCAAGGCCGGATCGGAACCTGGGACGACAAGCCCCTGCGACGGCTGGCGGTGGGCACGCTCACCGCCGCAGGTTTTCTGTGGATCGCCTGGATCCTGACCAACAACCACGAGTTGAGCCTGCGGCCCGACCTCTGGGCGAACGAAGGCGCGTGGCGCAGCCCGCGCTGGTATGTGCCCTCGGCCAGCACCCTCCCGCGATACTTGCACAACGTGGTCGGAGCCACCGCGGTGGCGGGCCTGTGGGTCGCGGCCATGGGCTGGTGGCGCGTCCGCCGGGGCACGGGCGAGCCCGAGGCCCAATTCGGCATGATCCGGTTGGGGCTCTTCGTTGCCGCCGGCCTGACCGCGGTGCAGATCGCCGTGGGGTTCTACTTCCTGTTCTCGCTCGACGGTGCGGTGGTCAGGCACATGGTCGGGTTCAAGACCCTCCTGGGTGGGATCTGGTCGGTGGCGCTGCTGGTGGCCCTCATGCTGCCGATGGCTCTGGCCTTCGCGGCCATGCAGGTCCGCCGATTCGCCTGGTTCGCCGCGTCGGGCGGAGCGACCGTGCTGGTGGTGGCGGGCATGCTCTGCGGCCACGAGCAGGTGCGGCTGAGTTCGCTGGGCCGGCTCGAGCCCGAGCCCTTCTCCCTCGGTCTGTGGCAGGTCTTCCCGCAATGGACCAGTGTCACCCTCTTCGCCCTCCTGCTGCTGGGCGGCCTGGGCACCGTCGGCCTGATGCTCTACTGGATCACCGACCGCACGGCCGCGGAGCGCACCCATAAGACACCTTAACCGCCCTCCGCACCCGCGGGACGCCGGTGCCACACGGTAGCGGTCGCCCCCCGACTTCGGCGAGCTCAGCCGAGCCGTGGCGACCGGCGTACAACGAGCCGCGGGCTTCAGCCCGCGCGGCTCTCCGGTCGGGATCAACGCTTCCCTCACGCACAAGCACCGCGCGGGCTGAAGCCCGCGGCTCGTTAGATACTAGACCTGGCCATGCGTGCCTGCGTGCCGGCGTTCAACGCATCATCTTGAACGGCAGCTTCGTCACGGATATAATAGAACCGAACGACGTGGACTGCGCGCTGCTGATCGGGCGAGGTTTTCCGAAGGATCGGGCGGCGGAAACGGAGCTTCGTGCTGGCCTGCCGTTCCTGGATATCGCGATCGTCCGACGAACGGACTTCGAGCGACTGGTCAAGGTGGTGTATGCGACCGATCGTTACGATGCGCCGAAAGGCATGATAGAGGTTATCTCATGAGCCTCAAGACTGACCGAGAACTCGCCAACACAAAGCGCAAGCTTCGTCTTCTGCAAGCCAGTCTCGAAGAGGCGCGCACTGACCCTGACGAGGATGAGCACATCCGCGAAGTGACGATGGAATCACTCCGACGCCTGATCAACCAGTTCACGGAAGAGATCGCGCGCTACCAAGCCCATCAGCCGGCACGGCCATGAACCAAGTACCCCAATCGCTCCCCAAAGTCCAAAGGACTTGGGCCACCCGGCCTACAGGGCCGCGACCGTGAGGGAGCGGTTCTTCTCGACTGCGAGCGACCGCTCCCTGACGGTCGCGGCTCTGAACAACCGTCCCGCAGCCATCGAGGTCCGCAACGCCGGCGCGCAGAAACCAGGTGACGAGCCGGTCAGTCGTCGCAGGCGGGGTCGGCGGGGATCTCCGCGCCGGAGAAGCACAGACGCAAGCGGCTGAGGTCGTGCACATCCACGTCGCCGTCCTCACCCAGCCGGGCCCCCGCACAGGCGGGACCGTTTTGAGCCATGCCGGCACCGGTCAGGCAGGCTTGCAGCCGGGCGAAGTCGTCGAGGTCCACGTCGCCGTCCCGATCGAGGTCCGGCCCGACGCTACGCACATCGACGGATACCGCAAGGGTCTGCGAGCCGTTGAAGGCTTCCGGCGATGAAACGGTGATAGTAGCTTCGTGCACCCCGATGGGCAGGTCGGCCACGTCGTAGGATATCCCGATCATGACGGGCTCGCTGCCGCACGTGCCGCTGTCCGGTTCCACGAGCAGCCAGTCGGCATCCACCGTCACGCTGTAGTTCAACGTCCCCGGCCCGGTATTGGCGACCGCGAAGCTGCCGGCGGTCAGGTTCTCTCGCCAATGGACGGAGCGCTCGAGCCGGTCGGGGCTGCGCCACAGCGTGGGAACCTCGATGACCACGCCGAAGGGGTTGGTGAAGGAGCTGCCGCCCTGGCCGGCCATTTCCGCCCGGACATAGGTGTCGATCCCGGGCGTGTTGAAGTAGTCGAGCGTCGGGCCGACGTGGATCACCACGCCCGCGGAGATCCAGCGGTAGTTCGCCTCGGGGAGCGGCTGATCGCCGGAGGAGGCAAATACCGTTATTGTACCCCCTGCGGCATCGCGAACGATCGCCTCGATCACCGGGGTCTGAGCGACGCTGCGAGACGCCGTCGGGGCGGTGGCCACGGAGCTGAAGTAGAACTGGCCGCGTTCCAGCGCCTCGCGGGCATGGCCCTCGGTCAGGCCAGCGAGGAGTAAGGTATTCCAATCGCGGCCGAGATGGCTGAGCGTGTGCATATCGTCGCAGGCAAGCCCCCATACGGGCCGGTCGGGCATCAGAATCGCCAGAACCTGGTCCCAGAGGTGCAGATCGTTGCCGGGCCAGACCGGCGACCAGTTGCCGTTGTAACGGCCACCCTGGTTGATGACCTCGAGACCGATGAGATGGTCGTACGTGGTGAACCAGCCGACGTAATCCTGAACCGTGTAGGTGTAGCGGCCGGGATGGTTGAGCACGGCCAGGCCGCCGGCCGCACCGACCTCCGTGAGCGTCTGCTCGAGATTGCTCGACGTGGTTTCGTACTGGATGAAGAAACTGTTCATGTGGTGGTGCTGGGATGTTTCGTTACCCGCGGTCGCCACCATGCCGAGCAGACCCGGGTCCCGGCCCCAGTTCTGCCACGGCCAGGTGCAGCGGTTGTGGTCGGTGAGGGCGAGGATCGTGTAGTCCCGCTGATGGTACTCGTCGATCGCCTGGGACGGGCTGAGGGAACCGTCACTCTGCGTCGTGTGGGTGTGCAGGTTGGCCTTGTGCTGCACGAACGTGCCCCAGTCCACGTCCGCATACGGGTCTACCAGCGTGATCCATTCGTAGGCGAACACCTGGACGGACAAATCATCATCTTCGAGGCCCGCGTCGTTGGTTGTGGCGATCGTGGCGCGGCCCGCCGAGCCGATGTCCACGTGGATGGTTTGCTGATCGGGCCCCCCGGCGGCGAAGAGCACGGTCAGCACCCCGCCCGCCCCGCCGACGGGTGCCGCGACGGCCGGGTTGTCCGACGTGAGCGTGACCTGCACCGGATGAACGGCATTGCTGCCGGGCGCGATGGCCAGCACGACCGGCAGGTCCGCTTGGCCGGCCATCGTACGGATGAAGTCGGGCGTCAGGCGGACCCCGGTCACCGGCGGGCTGAAGGTGACGGTGAGCTTGGGTCTGCGGGCGGCATCCGTGCTCTCGCTACTGCGGATCTGAACGCCATCGGTGCCGGTCGGGCGGAAGATCCACCCGCGATTGCCCGTCGGGTTCGCCTGCCAGCCGACGAGGCTCGCCGTGACATTCAGGTCCATGCCGCCCAGAACACCGCCGTTGGCAGTGCCGACCAGGGCACCGTATTCATCGGGCTGTACGCCGGCATCGCCACCGAAGTTGTTGTACGTGGTGGACGCGGTCCAGGGCACCAGGACCTCGTTGACGTTACCGGCATGCCCGATATTGATGATGTCACAGGTGAGGATCGCCGACTGGATCGTCGCCCCCGGCGGGATCTGCCCGGGGCCCGAGCCGAAGAGCCCCTCGAAGCGCAGCAGGCCATAGTTGACGCCCCCACCGTCGTCACCATCCCACTCGATAACCGCAGCGGAGCCCTGCGGGGTGTCCGCCGCGGAACCTTTCAGGAACGTGTCCACCGCCCCGGCGTAGCCGCCCGCCCCCTGCTGGAAGACAAGGCTCTCCGCCAAAACAGGCGACCCGGCAGCCAGCGTCACCAGAACCAGGGACACCAGCAGGGCGGCGCCTCTCTCCACCTGCCAAGGATATGCCATCGGGCTCACCTCCAACTGTTAAGGATAGGTAAAGACAACGGAGAACTCAAGGCGGTGCGGGCCAGAAGAAGCCCCGGCCCACAGATCACTCAGATGACGTAACGTGGGCTCTGCCCACAACCCAAAACGAATCTCACGCAGAGGCGCAGAGACCGCAGAGACACTCAGCAACGCCTCTCTCTGCGATCTCTGCGCCTCTGCGTGAGATCTCCTCTGGCTGTGGGCATAACCCGCGCTGCGACACCTGTGGATCATCTCCTGACTCGGACTACTGATCGGTCAGTGTGTGCTGGAAAGCAAGGCGCTCCCCGCCGACGGGCATCGCCGCTTCACTGCGTAGAGATCGCCCCCGGTGCCGGGGCCGACACCATGCAGAGTAGCTCCTGCATGCCGTTACGGATGGTGAAGCAAGAGGCTTCCGCACACCGCCAAACTGGCATATACTGTGGGCTGCAACACGTGGCTGGCCGGCTCCGCCGGGGGACAAGCCCGGCCACCGCTCTGCGGGACAATCAGAGGATCGCCCGTTGGCCAAGGCCCCTACAGACGCTGCCTTCGTTATTACGGCCGCCGGGGTTGCGGGATTCGCCGTGCTGTGCGCGACGGGGATCGTACCCACCGCCGTCTTGGCAAGCGCGACAGGCGGCCTGGGTGCCAGCGTGCTCGCCGGCGTAATCGCCAACGCTCTGAGCGCAGCGGCCCGCTGCACGCCTTCGCGCTTGCGTTCCTCCACCAGTCTGGGCAAAAACAACGACCTCGTCCGGCTCACGGCGGACGCCGCCTACCATTGTGCGCGGACGGTAACAGAGCGGCGCCCGCGCTGGAAAGTTTGCTGCTGGGGCGAGCGTCGGGCGCTGGGGCGGGCCGCCCGCAGACTGCGAGAACAGTGGGCCAACGTGGATGCGTCGAGTCTGGGCGAGACCTGCCGCTCTGAACGGGTCGTTGACTGGTTCCGGCAATCCATGACCGATGCGGCGGGTATTCCCGCTCCCCTGGATCTGCACCAGTGGAGGAACTTGGTCTACAACGCATGCGACGGCAAGCTCGCCACCAAGTTGCGCGACGAGTTGGCGGCCGAACTCCACGCGAAGTTCACGCGCTGGGTGCGCGAGCGTTTCAAGGCCGACGCCATGGGCGACACCCCGGCCAAGGGGCGCGCCTACGCCGCCCTCCAGATGGCGTTGCTGGGCGGGTTGTATGAAGCGATAACCCAGGTAGCCGATTCCAGCGAGCGCACCAGGGTGGGCGTCGATCAGCTTACCAAGGCCGTCGAGGACATCCGCCGGCGCGTCGACGACATCGCCAAAGCCCACCCCGACCTGAGCGAACTGGCCAACCAACTCCGGCAATCCGAAGCTCGATTGCTCGAAGCCATCGGCGCCAACCACGCGCCGCTTATCACGCTTCCCAAGCCCGATCCCGAGGGCCCCCGCTTCGTCTTCCGTACCGAGCGGCTCACGCTTGTCGGCCGCGAGGCGGAACTGGCGGAACTCAACGGCTGGCTCGACGAAGAGCGCCCGTTCTCCTGGGATCTGTGGACCGGCCCAGCCGGCAGCGGCAAAAGCCGACTAGCTCTCCGCCTATGCCGCGAGCGGACGAAAGAGGGCTGGCGAGCGGGTTTCTACGACCACCAGAGCGACCACCCCGTCCGTTGGGACAACTGGGACCCTGCCCGCGACACCCTGATCGTCTTCGACTACGTTCACGAACGCGCCGATAAGATCGGCGCTGCCCTGCGCACACTGGCCGGCCGGTCGTGGCCCAAGGGGCGACGCGTGCGCGTGCTGTTGCTGGAGCGCGAGATCGCGCGACCGCCGGACGCCCCCAAGGAGGACGTACCGACCAAGGTCACCCAGGCGTTGCCCGGCTGGTTTGACGAGCTGATTCGTGAAGGCAAGCAGAACCCCGCCCCCTTCCGCGAGACGCACGCCCGTCAGGACATCGAACGACCCGAGCGTCCCATCGCCGGTGTGGATGACGACGCCCTTGCTGCCATGGTGCGGGAGGAGACGCGGCTTGCGACGGACGGAACGCCCGCTGTGATCGAGGATGATGAGGTCGCGAAGCGCATCAACATCATCAAGCAGATCGACCCGCGCGCCCGCCCGCTCTTCGCCGCGATGGCCGCCGAGGCGATTCGCGAGAACACGGCGACTGATGCTACGCTCGCGAAATGGGACGTTCGCGAACTCGTCGACTACATCCGCGACAAGGAGCACACCCGCTGGACCAAGGCATTGAAGGGGCATGGCGTCAGCGAATCTGCCGCCATCGCCCGCTGGGAGCGCTTTGCGTGCCTGGCCACCATGTGCGGGGGCTTGATCGGCGACGCCCGCCGAAAGGCCTTGACCCATAGCAACGCGGGGCTGCCGAATCGGGAAGACTGGCGCAACGGCGAGACCTACCGCCTGCTGATCGCGGGCGGCTCCAACGACGAAGCCGCCCCCCTCGAACCGGATGTACTCGGCGAGGCATACGTACTCGATTGGCTTGGGGATGATCCGGACTTTGCCAAGGGACTCGTTGATCTGGCCTGGCAAGTGGGTTCCGGAAGCGGCCAAGGAGCCAGCGGCCGCGCAGGCGGCGCCGGCTTTGCCGGCTTCCTCACCCGGGCGGCGCAGAACTTCCCCGACCATCCGATGGTCGATCAACTCCTTGCCCCCATCTCGGTAGCCGATCCGAGAGCCCTGGCCAACGCCCACCTTGCGCGCACCCTGCGCCCCTTCCTGGCCGGTGATTTGACAAAACTTGCCGCACGCGGCCGCACGCTCCTGCTTGCCCCAGAGCAGCCCCCGCTCGTGCGGACACTCGGCGCACTCATGTGGACCCAAGGCCCTTTCTCCGCGGAGGCCCTCGACGAGTTGCTCGACGAGGTAGGTCCACTCAACAACCAACACACCGAGGACGCCGCCGTACGCGAGCTGTTGGCCCAGGGGCTGGCCAACGCGATCGCCCACGCCGGGGCCGACCACGACCGGGCGGACCGGCTGCTGGACGAGCTACGCACGCTGCAACAGCAGCACGCCGAGGACGCCGCCGTGCGCGAGCAGTTGGCCAAGGGACTGAACAACGTCATCTTCCACGCCCGGGCCGACCACGACCGGGCGGACCGGCTGTTGGACAAGCTGCGCACACTGCAACAGCAGTACGCCGAGGACGCCGCCGTACGCGAGCCGTTGGCCAAGGGGCTGAACAACGCCATCGCCCACGCCGGGGCCGACCACGACCGTGCGGACCGGCTGCTCGACGAACTGCGCACCCTGGACCAGCGGTACGCCGATGACGCCGCCGTGCGCAGGCAGTTGGCCAACGGGCTGTTCAATGCCTTTAACAACGCCGGGGCCGACCACGACCGCGCGGACCGGCTGCTGGACGAGCTACGCGCACTGCAACAGCAGCACGCCGAGGACGCCGCCGTACGCGAACGGTTGGCCAAGGGGCTGACCAACGCGATCGCCCCCGCCGGGGCCGACCACGACCGCGCGGACCGGCTGCTGAAAGAGCTACGCACACTGCAACAGCAGCACGCCGAGGACGTCGCCGTACGCGAGCTGTTGGCCAAGGGACTGAACAACGCCATCGCCGACGCCGGGGCCGACCACGACCGGGCGGACCGACTGCTGGACGAGCTACGCACACTGCAACAGCAGCACGCCGAGG
>CAZEEJ010000006.1:0-6249 GCA_964511155.1 uncultured Planctomycetales bacterium
ACGCCGATATCCCATGAGCCTGTCCTCCACGGTGGACAAGCCCGAGATGCCGATGAACCCAATCCGCTGGTGACCCAGGTGAACCAGGTGTTCCACGACCTGTTCCGCACCGAGGATGCTGTTGGTGGAAACCAGATCGACGGCCCCCTCGGCGAGCGGACGGTCCACCAGCACCACGGGAACCCGTCGATCAATCAGCTCCTGCAACGGCCCATGATCGTCACCCGGGTTGATCGCCGGAGCGATGATGAAACCGTCCAGGTCCTTGCGTATCAGCGACAGGATCCCCCGCCGCTCTGCGCCGTGTTCCATGCCTTCGGTCTCGAACACGGCGTGGTAATCCCAGCAAGCCAGCTCCTCAAGAATACCCTCGGCGATCGGTCCGAAGAGCGGCCCGGTGCTCCAGTTGAACCACACCCCGACGAGCATGGACCGCGCTCGAGGGCCTCCCGCCTTCTCCTCGGCGAGCCGAAAGGTGCCCCGGCCATGCTGCCGATCGACGTAGCCGCCGCTCGCCAACTCCGCGAGAACCAGCCGGACCGTCGACCGGCTCAGTCCGAATTGCCGCATGAGAGTGGATTCCGACGGCAGCCGCCCCCCGACGGGAATCCGGTGCTCGGCCATTTCGCTCAGCAGATGTTCCTTCAGAACCCGCGCCCTGGATGGCCGCCGCTTTGACTTGACCGCCGTAGCACCCATCACTGCACCCGCCGATGAAGAGAACAGCGAGGCCCTACTGCACGAGAGCGCCGCCTTGACATGCCTCGTATGCATCACACGAGTATGCCAGTAGCTGCCGACTATTATACACCACTTGGTCGGGTTTGTCTACAGCCATTCTTCATATAATGCGAGACACTTGCCAGGCTGGCTCGACTCGGCATACGTAACTTAATTATGAGAAATGAGTTATGCCTACTCGGCGATTTTCTGTGTACGCCACGTTAAAGGGCGCCGCGATGATCGTTACGCCGAGGCCAAGGCCGTTCCGCACCGTGTCCGCCTGCCCTTGACGCCGCGCGGAGGTCAAGGGTAGAGGAAGCGGACCTCGTGTGCTTGGCGCTCGCGCGCAAGGTCCGCGCCCTGACGGTCGCTGTACGGAGATGCGGATACGCCGCGACTGTCCTCCCGCCGCCGGAACGGTCACGGACCTCGGAGAACCCGGCGTGGCTCTCGTGGGTTGGCCTGGGGTGGAGCCGTCGGCTACCATGCCACCCGGGAATCGTGAGTACGTCAGCTCACGGGGTCATTCACCGGGTCAGTGAAAGGAGTTGTCATGCTCAGAGGGATCACGGTCGCCATCGCGCTTGCGGGGTTGCTGTCCGGCGGTCTGCAAGCCCAGCCGGTCGAGTTCAACGGCCTGCACATGCACATGGGCAATCTCTCGCGGCTGTCCAACGCCCAGACGCGCTCGATCTCGCCGGAGAACTTCACGGGCGAAAAGGGCAAAGGCGGCATGGCCACCGAGGGGACCGGCTCGGGTCCCTCCCGCGATCTGGGGCTGGGCTGGAAAGTCTCGCCCTCGGTCCGCATCAAGGCCGGTGCCACCTTCACCCTGGGCGAGATCGAAGGTTCCGGATGTATTCAGCAGATCTGGCTGACGCCGACCGGGCACTGGCGGTTCCTCATCCTGCGGATGTACTGGGACGGCGAGACCGAGCCGTCCGTCGAGGTGCCGGTGGGTGACTTCTTCGCCTGCGGCTGGGGCCAGTATGCCCAGGTCAGTTCGCTGGCGGTCTGCGTGAACCCGGGCAGCGCGTTCAACTGCTACTGGCCGATGCCTTTCCGCAAGTCCGCCCGCCTGACCATCGAGAACATCGCCCCCGACGACTGCACCGTCTACTACCAGATCAACTACACCCTGACCGAAGTGCCCGCCGACGAGGCCTACTTCCACGCCCAGTTCCGCCGGGTCAACCCGCTGCCGTACAAGGAGGTCTACACTATCGTGGACGGCATCCGGGGCAAGGGCCACTACGTGGGCACGTACATGGCCTGGCAGGTGAACAACGTCGGCTGGTGGGGCGAAGGCGAGATCAAGTTCTACATGGACGGCGACATCCCCGCGGGCGTGTCCACGCGCGAGGCCGTGGCCGAGCACGGCGGCAAGTACTTCCCGACGATCGCCGGCACGGGCACCGAGGACTACTTCTGCGGCTCGTATAACTTCGAGAACAAGGCGACCCGCCAGTATCAGGAGTTCACGACGCCGTATGCGGGCATGCCCCAGGTGATCCGTCCGGACGGCATGTACCAGTCGCAGCAGCGCTTCGGGCTGTACCGCTGGCACGTCATGGACCCGATCCGTTTCGAGAAGGATCTGGCGGTGACCATTCAGGCCATCGGCTGGCGTTCGGGCGGACGCTACCTGCCGTCCAAGGACGACATCTCCTCTGTAGCCTTCTGGTACCAGACCGAGCCCCACGCCCCGTTCCCCAAGCTGCCCGACAGAGACAGCCTGGAAGTGAACTAAGCCGCCGCGCGCAGGCAGGGCCGAGCGATGAACCGGATCGCGCTGGAGTTCGAACCTGCACCGCTGGCAGCGTGGCTCTGGGCGACGGTGGCCCTTTGGGCGGCGATTGAGTTGGGGCGGTACGTGGTCAGTGGCCGCCGACCGGCGGGCCGGGCTTGGCGGGCGGTGCTGGCCGGCGCATGCCTGACGCTGGCTGTGGGGCTGGTCCTGACGGATCACCTCCGGGCCGACGGCTTCGGCCAACTGCAAGCCTGCCTGGCCCTGGCGGTGCTGATGACCGTCGGGTTACTGCGGGCCTATCGGCAGACCACACGAACCCTTCGCCGATCACTGCTGGCCGCGCTGCTGGCCCTCCGCCTGTCGGCGGCGGGGATCGTACTGGCAGCCCTGGCCGGTCCGGTCGTCACGCAGACCAACACCACCATGGAGAAGCCGGTCCTGGGGATCGCGGTCGACGATTCGCGGTCCATGGGCATTCGCGACGTGTTGCCGGCAGGGGCGCGCAACGCGGCCCAGGCCGTCTCGCGCACAGCCGCGGTGCGGGCCGCCCTCGACGCGGCGCTGCCGGCGCTCCACGAGATCAAGGGGCAGATCGAGGTGCAATGGTTCACATTCGAGGCGGCGGTACAGCCCACCGTCTGGCCGGCGTTGAGCAGCCGCGGCGAGTCGACGGCCCTGGCCGACGCCGCGCTGCACGTGCACGAGACGCTCGCCCAGAGTCACCGCCGCGTCGCCGGCCTCGTGCTCATCTCCGACGGTCAGGACAACGCCTCGCAGACCGTCCGTCCCGAGGAAGCCGCGGCCCGGCTGGCGACCGCGGGAACGCCCCTGCTGGCCATCGGCGTAGGCAGTGAACTACCGGTCGGCGAGACGCGCAGCCTGCTGGCTCGGCGGCTCATCGCCCCCGAACGCGTGGCCGTGCTGAACCGATTGGCCGTCCAGGCCGAGTTCCTCGCAGCAGGGCTCAACGGCGAGGAGATCGAAGTCCAACTGCTGCTGGACGGCGAGGTGATGGACGAGCGGCACATGCGGCCGCGGCGGGACCAGGAACTGCTGCAGGTGGATCTCGCGTGCGTGCCGGCCGACAGCGGCCTGCGCCTGGTCACCGTGCGCGGACAGACCACCGCCAGCCCGACGCAGCCGATCGATCTGTCACAGTTCGTGCACGTCACGGCGGACCGCACGACGGTGCTGTACGTCGATCGGCCGCGGTATGAACGGGCGGCGATCATGCGGGCCCTGGCGGCCGCCCGAGAGTTGGATGTGGTACCGATCGAGGCGGGGCAACTGACGGACCTCGCCACGACGGAGGCCCTCCTGATGCCGGCAGGGCAACAACCGCGTTGTGACGTGATCCTGGTGGGTGACGTCGAACCGGCGGCCTTCCCGGCGGGCAGCCTGACCCGAATCGCCGATCTCGTCGCCTCGGCGGGCAGCGGCCTCGCCGTCCTGGCCGGCCCCCGGAGTTTCGGCCGGGAGGGTTTTGGCAACACCCCCCTGGCAGAGATCCTGCCGGTCGGGTTGCTTCCGGCAAACGAGATCGCCGGCCCCCTGCGGTGTCAGCCCACACCGGCGGGGCTGGTGCACGCGATTTGCCAACTCGCCCCCACCGGGCAGGACAACGCCGCCCTCTGGGCCCGGCTGCCGGAGCTGACCGGCACGCTGGCGGCGGGCAAAGTGCGGCCGGCCGCCGAAGTGCTGGTCGCGTCCGAGAGAGGTGACCCCCTCCTGGTGGTCGGGCAACACGGCCCGGGGCGCACGGCGGTTGTCGTGCTCGATTCAACCTGGCGCTGGTCTTTTGCGGATGAGCAGGGGGCGGAGGTCCATCGGCGGTTCTGGCGGCAACTGGCACTCTGGCTGGCGAACCGTCGGCCGGAGGTCTGGGTCGCGACCGATCGTCCGCGCTACGACCTGGGGCGGTCACGGACGAGCGGTGATCAAATCGTGGTGCGGGCCGGCGTCGTCGACCTGAGCCCCGACGAGGTGACTCCTCCGCCGGTCGTCACCGTCACGCTGGCGGCTCCCGGTGGAAAGCCGGAGGCGATCGCGATGGTCATGCGGGACAACCGGCTCGAGGCCCACCTGACGCCGGCAGCCATCGGCGAGTACCGACTCGAAGCGGTGGCTCGCCAGGGCGAGGAGCTGGTCGGCCGGGCCCAGACCGCCTTCACCGTCACCTCGACCAACCCCGAGCTGGCCGAGCCGCTGGCCAACCTGGAACAACTCAAGCGGATGGGCGACCAGACGCGTCCCATCGGCGGGCTCTACGCCCCCCTGGCCGAGCTGCCCGATGTCCTCCGACAAGTGGGAGCGGCCAGCCAACCGACGGTGGTCACCCATACCCACCGTTGGCATCTGGTGGAGGAGTACCCTTGGCCCTGGCTGGCAGCCTTCACCCTGGTCCTGACCCTGGAATGGCTGCTGCGGCGCTGGGCCGGCCTGGTCTGACGAAGGCCGGCCACGGCGGAAGATGCCGCATCTGGGCATCTTTGAGGAGCACTCCCACCGGGTGGGCCGCGTAATGAGCGGATTCTGCGGACTGTCACCCTTTTTGCCAACCCCGGCGTCGTCAAACACCATTGCGGCGGATTGTTGACGCCTATTGACACAGCCTCATTGTTATCATACGATGGCACTACGTGGCACAAATGTCACACGGAGTAATCGGATGACGCTGACAGTCAGAGATGTCGCAAGGCTCTTGAATGTCTCAGAGCGCACCATCTACCGCTGGATCGACCAGGGAACGCTCCCGGCCTACCGGATCGGGGACCAGTTCAAGTTCAACCGTACTGAACTTCTTGAGTGGGCCACTTCCAGGCGGATGAACGTCTCGGCTCAGATGTTCGCGGAGCCGGAGAGCGCCGGGGTCGAGCCGTGCAAACTCTCCGATGCCCTGCGGGCGGGGGGCACGTTCTATCGGGTTGAGGGCGATGACAAAGCTTCCGCCCTCAAGTCCGTCGTCGAGGTGCTGCGGCTGCCGGAGGGTGTAGACCGGGAGTTCCTGTACCAGGTGTTGCTCGCGCGCGAGTCGCTTGGGTCAACCGGTATCGGGGATGGGATCGCCATCCCGCACGTGCGCAATCCGGTGATTCTGCACGTGACGCAGCCCATGGTCGCCCTGTGTTTCCTGGAGCGGCCGATCGAATTTGGAGCGATCGACGCCCAGCCGGTGCACACCTTGTTCGTGCTGATCAGCCCGACCGTCCGCGCGCACCTGCGCATGCTGTCCTTGCTGTCCTTCGCTCTCCGCGAGCCGTCTCTCAAACAGCTCTTCAAGGAGCAGGGCTCTCGTGGCGACATCCTGGCCGCGATTGAGCGCATCGAATCCAACCTTGCTGGCATGGCCCCAGCAGCATCGGCTGCGGGCGGTGGCATTTGACGAACATCCTGCTGGTCATGACGAGCATCGGGCTGATCACCGCGAGTGGGCTGATCGCGGTGCTGATTTCTCGCTGGCCGAGAGGTGCCAGCGGGGTGGCTTGTGGGGGAACGGTGATCGGTTGCGGCCTGGGCCTGGTGCCTTCGGTCGGCGTGCTGCTTGGCCACCCAGCAGAAGTCCTTCGTCTGCCGTGGTCGATACCATTGGGTGATTGCGTCTTCGCTCTGGACGCCCTTTCCGGGTTCTTTCTGATCGCCATCTTCCCGCTGTGCGGCTTGGCGGCGATCTACGGGACCGAATACCTTCAGTCCACCCGCCAACACCGATCGCTCGGGCCGCCTTGGTTCTTTTTCAGTTTACTCGTCGCCAGCATGGTCGTGGTCGTGACCGCCCG
>CAZEEJ010000006.1:6259-48158 GCA_964511155.1 uncultured Planctomycetales bacterium
GGAGCGCCATCTTGTTCCTCATGGCGTGGGAGATCATGTCGCTGGCGTCTTTCTTCCTTGTGACCTTTGAGCACGAAGATGATGATGCGAGGCAGGCCGGCTGGACCTACCTGGTGGCCGCTCACCTGGGAACGGCGTTCCTGCTCGCGATGTTCATCCTTCTGGGGCGAGACTCGGGCTCCATGGAGTTTTCCGGCTTCGGAAACGCCGACCAGCCGTTCGCTCACGCGAGCCTCGTATTCGTCCTGGCGGTGGTGGGTTTCGGGACGAAGGCGGGCTTCATGCCCTTTCACGTATGGTTGCCCGAGGCCCATCCGGCGGCTCCAAGTCATGTATCCGCGATCATGTCGGGGGTGATGATCAAAACCGGGATCTACGGCCTGCTGAGAATGTTGACGTTTCTCGGTCCGCCGCCTGCATGGTGGGGCTGGGTGCTGATCGCCATCGGGCTGGTGTCCGGCGTACTGGGGGTCTTGTTCGCTCTCGCGCAACACGACCTGAAACGATTGCTTGCGTACCACAGCGTCGAGAATATCGGGATCATCGCCCTGGGCCTGGGGACCGGCCTGCTGGGTTTGAGCCTGAACTCCACCCCGATGGCGGTTCTGGGCTTTGGCGGCGGGTTGTTGCACGTTCTCAACCATGCCTGCTTCAAGGGGTTGCTGTTCCTGGGGGCCGGGGCCGTGCTGCACGGGACGGGGAGTCGGGACATCGACCTCTTGGGCGGCCTGCTGAAGCGGCTGCCGTGGACCGGCTGGACCTTCCTTGTCGGGGCGCTGGCGATTGCCGGTCTGCCTCCGCTGAACGGCTTCGTGAGCGAGCTGTTGATCTACCTGGGAGCGTTGGAAGGGGTGCGGTCGGTATCCGCCTCGCATTTGCCGGTAATCGTGGGCGTGATTGTCGGGCTGGCGCTGATCGGCGGACTGGCGCTGGCCTGCTTCACCAAGGCATTTGGCGCGGTTTTCCTTGGCGAGCCACGGTCCGAGCAAGCGGCTGATGGACAGGAGTGTGGCTGGCTGATGCGTCTCCCGATGTTGGTGCTGGCCATCGGATGCGCAGCCATCGGCTTGCTGGGCCCGTTCGTGATCTTCGCCCTCGTGCCGGTGATCGCATCGGTCACGGGGATGCCGGGCGAGAGCATCAGCGCGAGCATGGCGGGGCCGCGTGAGGTTCTTTGGGCGGTCGTTGCGGCCGGCATCGTCCTGCTGCTGCTCACGGGAGGACTGATGGTTCTTCGCCGGCGACTGCTTGCGGGGCGAGAGGTATCCCGCGCGGCAACCTGGGACTGTGGTTACGCCCTGCCGGCCGCGCGCATGCAATACACCGCGTCGTCGTTTGCCCAGCCGTTGACGTGGTTCTTCCGGGCATTCCTGCGAACCCGCACGGTGCTCGCTGCTCCCACCGGTTACTTTCCGGCATCCGCTTCGCTGGCCACACACACGGACGATGTTTGTCGGGAGAAGATCTGGCGCCCGGTGTTCCGGGCTGTCGACTGGCTGCTTTCCAGGCTGCGCTGGCTTCAGCACGGCCGGGTCCAGCTCTACGTTTTGTACATCGCCCTCACGCTGCTGGCTTTGCTGCTCTGGAAGTTGGAATAGGCTATGAGAATCGTCAGTTTGTGCCAACCCGTGCTGGCCCTGATGCTGGCTCCCTTGTTACGGGGGGTCATCAACAAGGTGAAGGCCCTGTTCGCAGGGCGGCGCGGTCCGTCGGTCCTTCAGCCGTACCGTGATTTGGCCAAGCTGCTGGGCAAGGGAGCGGTCTACAGCCAAACGACCACGCTTGTCTTTCGACTGGCACCACTGGTCGGCCTCTCCGCGGTAATCGTGGCCCTGGCCTTGCTACCCATCGGGGATGCACAAGCCGCACTGGCATTTTCGGGCGACATCATCCTGTTCGCCTACGTGCTTGGGCTCATGCGTTTCTTTACCGTGATTGGGGCCTTGGACACCGGCTCAAGCTTCGAGGGCATGGGGGCCAGCCGTGAGGTGCATTTCTCCGCTCTGGTCGAACCGGTGCTGATGCTGGTGATGGCGGCGCTGGCTCGCCATTCGGACAGCATGTCACTCTCGGGAATCTACCCTTCCATCACGATCAACGCGTGGATTCAAGCCGGTCCCACGCTGGCCATGGTATCGGCCGCTCTGCTGGTGGTGTGCCTTGTGGAAAACGCCCGCATCCCCGTAGATGACCCCAACACGCACCTGGAGCTGACCATGATCCATGAGGTCATGGTTCTCGATTACAGCGGGCCGGATTTCGCGTTCATCCTTTATGCGGCGGCCTTGAAGCTGTGGGTATTCGGTGCCCTGCTGGTCGGGCTTTGCGTGCCGCTGCGGACGGGTTGGGCGATCGTGGATGTCTGCGCTTTTCTCGCAGGCATGCTGTTGTTCGCGGTCGCGATCGGGGTCATCGAATCCATGATGGCCCGACTGCGGCTGCTGCGGGTCCCCCAGATGGTCGTCGGAGCCGGCGCGATCGCGATTGTTGCCCTGGTGCTGGTCATGAGGTGACGGCATGCAAGCGTGGACAGACGTGCTCTTGATCACGGTCGTGCTGACGAACCTGGCCCTGACCGGCCTGAGTTCGTTGGGGACGTGCATTCGCGTCATGGCCCTGCAGGGCGTACTCCTCGGGCTGGTCACCGTCGGCGCGCACCAGGAGCCCCTGTCTTTGCACCTGCTGGTCCTTGTGGCCGGGACCGTCACGATCAAGGGTTTTGTTTTTCCGCGACTGCTGCGGCGGGCGATCCGAGAGGCGGGCATCCGGCAGGAGGTCGAGCCGTTCGTCGGATTGGCCTCGTCGCTGCTGATCGGTTCGCTGGCGTTACCCTTCGCCATCTGGCTGAGCGGGCGTCTGCCACACCTGGACGCCGGCGTTCCGCCGCTGCTGGTGCCGACCGCGTTCCACGCCATTCTGATTGGATTGCTGCTGATTGTCAGCCGGCGTAAGGCGGTCACTCAAGTGCTCGGATACCTGGCTCTGGAGAACGGCATCTTCGTTTTCGGCATCGGTCTTGCTCGGCAGGCAATGCTGCTCGTGGAAATGGGCATCCTGCTCGACGTGTTCGTAGCGGTGTTCGTGATGGGCATTGCGATCTTCCACATCAGCAGGGAGTTCGACCACATCAACACCGATCAGTTGTCCCAGTTGAAGGAATGATTGGATGGTCGCGGCACTCTTTCTGATCCCTGGCCTGGCCGGACTGGCAGCGTTCATGATCCGGCCTCATGGGATGCGCCGAGCCCTGCTGCTGGCGGTGGCCGTGGTACACGCCGGGCTGACCACACGGGCCTGGCTGTATCCGCCGGGTCCCGCCCTGGATGGGCTGCTGAACCTGGACGAGTTGGGGCTGCTCTTCCTCAGTATCACCAGCGCGCTGTTCCTGGCCGCCGCGTTCTACGGCATGAGCTACCTTCGCCGCACAGAACCGCGGCAGCGTCAGTATTCCAACGGCGGGTTTCTCTTCGACAACGCGCCTGAGGCGGTGTTTACCGGCTGTCTGCTGCTGTTCCTTGCCATGATGACACTGGTGAGCATGAGCGGCCACCTGGGCTTGACCTGGGTCGCGGTGGAGGCCACCACGTTGGCCAGCGCCCCGTTGATCTACTATCACCGGCATCATCGCTCGCTCGAGGCGACTTGGAAGTACCTCATGATCTGCTCGGTCGGGATCGCCCTGGCGCTGCTTGGCATCTTCCTGTTTGCCGTAGGGGCGACGGATCCGAGCGGCGCGACGATCTCGCTACTGGCCAACGAACTGGTGCGGCGGGGGGCACAGCTCGATCAGGCGTGGCTCAAACTCGGATTCGTGTTCCTGCTGGTCGGCTACGGCACAAAGATGGGGCTGGCCCCACTGCACACCTGGCTGCCCGACGCGCACAGTGAGTCCCCGGCGGTTGTTTCCGCACTGTTGTCCGGCGCCCTGCTGAATTGTGCGTTCCTGAGCATCCTGCGGGCCTACCAGGTGCTTGCAGCCGCCGATTGTGCGGCGTTCGGACGGGAGCTGCTGGTGCTGCTGGGCCTCGTTTCGATGGGCATGGCCGCGGTCTTCATTGTCGGGCAGCAGGACTACAAGCGCATGTTGGCGTATTCCAGCGTGGAGCACGTGGGCATTCTCGCGCTGGGTGTGGGATTGGGGGGCGTCGGGACCTTCGGAGCCATGCTCCACGCAGTGAATCACTCGCTCACCAAGGCCATGCTGTTCCTGATCGCGGGCAACATCCTGAGCGTGTACGGCACCAAGTCCTGCCGGGACATTCGAGGGGCACTGTGTGTGCTTCCGGCATCGACGGCCCTTTGGCTGGCGGGATTCCTGGCGATCACCGGCACTCCTCCGTTCGGCACGTTCCTCAGCGAGTTCATCGTGCTCAAGGCGGCGGTGGAGCAGGGCCGCGTTCTGGTCGTCGTGTTGTATCTGGGTTTCCTGGGAATCATCTTCGTCGGCATGGCGAGCGTGTTCCTGCGGATGGCCTACGGGCGGTCCTCCTGGTCTGCGGACAGACAACCGGGCCGCGAGCCCGTGCTGTCGCTGATCCCGCCCGCGTTGCTGGGAATCGTGGTGTTGGGTCTGGGAGTCTGGATACCCGCCCCGTTGCTGGATCTGCTTGATCGAGCCGCGAGAGCTCTGGGAGGCTTCTGATGGCCCGCGTGGATTGTCTTACTCTGCGCCACGGCGACCGTGCCCGGACGGATGGCATTCCCGTCGTGAAGGCGACGGAGTTCCGAGACGCGCTGATCGGGCGCGTGCAGGGCGGGGCGCGACTGACAGCGCTTTTTGGCACGCCGTACCGCGGCTCATCCGTGCGACTCATGGGCATCGTGGCCCACGCGGAGGCGGGCACTCTCGATATCTGCGCCACCGACGTCGACGACGAGTATCCGGCCCTGACCTGCGATTGTCCCGCCGCCCACTGGTTCGAGCGTGAGATCGCGGAGCAATGGGGCGTGCGGCCGCAAGGCCATCCCTGGCTCAAGCCGATCCGGTTTCACCGCTCGCACAGGCCCGGTCGCGACGCATGGGGACGCCCGGCGGAGGCGGCCATCGAGCCCTGCGTGACGGAATACTTCCAAGTCAAAGGCGAGGAGGTGCATGAAGTGGCCGTCGGTCCGGTGCACGCCGGCATCATTGAGCCGGGCCACTTCCGCTTTCAGTGTCACGGCGAAAACGTCTACCACCTTGAGATTGCGCTGGGCTACCAGCACCGTGGGGTGGAACGCGCCCTGGCGGGCGGGCCGACCTCGCGGACCGTCCACTACATGGAGACTCTTGCCGGCGATAGCTCGATCGGACACGCAACATGCTACTGTCAGGCGGTGGAGGCCTTGGCCGGGACTCGGGTCCCTGCGCGAGCCCAGCTCATCCGGGCGATCGCCCTCGAACTCGAACGTCTGGCCAACCACACAGGCGACCTGGGGGCTCTCGCCGGAGACGTGGGCTTCCTGCCGACCGCGTCGTATTGCGGTCGCATCCGCGGTGATTTGCTCAATATGACCGCTTTGCTCTGCGGCAGTCGGTTTGGGCGTGGGCTCGTCCGACCGGGCGGCGTGGCGTTTGATCTCGACGGGCCTCGCCGCGATCTGCTGCTGGAGCGACTGGGCGCGGCGCGACGCGACGTCACCGAGGCGGTGCAACTGCTGTGGGACACACCCTCGGTCATGAGCCGGTTGCAGGAGACCGGAGTCGTATCGCGTCAGACCGCCATCGATCTGGGACTGGTCGGTGTGGCCGCCCGGGCGTGCGGTCTCGAGTGCGACAGCCGTCGCGAGTTTCCGACGGGCATCTATCGCTTCGCCCACATCCCCGTTTCGACAACGGACACGGGTGACGTTTTCGCCCGAGCTTTCGTGCGGTGGCTGGAGATCCAGCGGTCTCTGGCGTTCATCGACGACCAGCTTCGCTCGCTGCCGACCAGCCGGACGCGCGAGCCGCTGGGAGCCCTGCCGCCGGCGCACATCACGGTAAGCCTGATCGAAGGGTGGCGCGGCGAGATCTGCCATATTGCATTGACGGACGACGCCGGCCGACTGGCCGGGTACAAAATCGTCGATCCGTCCTTCCACAACTGGTTCGGGCTGGCGATGGCTCTTCGTGGGCAGCAGGTCTCCGACTTTCCGTTGTGTAACAAGAGCTTCAACCTGTCCTATTGCGGACATGATCTGTAGAGGTGGCTATGCTGAAGGTCTTGACCGCTCGACTTCGACAGGGGTATCGCACGGTGGGCTACCCGGATGCGGAGCCCGTTCTGCCGGACCGACTTCGCGGCCGACCCGCAATCGTTGCGTCCAAGTGTACCGACGGCTGTGAAAGCTGTGTCCGGGCGTGTCCCACACAGGCGATCCGTCGAGACGACCACGGCCTGGCCCTTGACCTGGGGCGATGCCTGTTCTGCACCGATTGTGCCGAGGCCTGTCCGGCCGAGGCAATCACCTTCACCCCGGAACACCGATTGGCCACGCGAAGTCGAGATGATCTGGTCATCAGCGGCGCGGGCTACCGTCTGGCCACGGCCTTGAACGAGAAATCGCGTCGCCTGTTCGGCCGATCACTCAAGCTGCGACAGGTCAGTGCAGGCGGCTGCAATGCGTGCGAAGCCGACCTGAACGTGCTCAGCACGATTGTCTTCGATCTGAGCCGGTTCGGCATCGAATTCGTGGCCTCGCCCCGGCATGCGGACGGGCTCGTGGTCACCGGGCCCGTCACCACCAACATGAAGCTCGCGCTGCTCAACACTTACGCGGCAGTACCCGCGCCCAAGCTGGTCATTGCCGTCGGGGCCTGCGCGATCTCGGGAGGGCCTTATGCCGGCCACGAGGAGTGTCTTGGCGGTGCCGCGACCTGCGTGCCCGTCGATCTGTTCGTGCCAGGATGCCCTCCCCATCCCGTCACCATACTGGATGGTTTGCTGCGTTTGCTTGGGAGGCTGGAAGAGCGGTTGAATTCGGTTGGATCAGCGGTCAGGTGATGGCCCACGCGTCGGTGTCCCGCCTGTATCGCTTGCGAGGAAGAGTGATGATGACTCACCTGGTTCATGGAGCGGTGATCAACTGCATTGACGGGCGTGTGCAAGAGGTGGTGACCGACTACTTGTGCAAGCGGTGGCATGTCGAGTATGTGGATGTGATCACGGAAGCCGCCCCGGCGCGTGTGCTCGCCGAGCGCACGGACGGGCAAGTGGTGAGCCATTTGAGATCCAGCGTCCTGGGCTCGCTTCGGCAACAAGCATCGCCGAGGCTGGCACTGGCCGCCCACAGCGACTGCGAATCCGACCCCGTACCCGAAGCGGTGCAGCGTGAACACCTCAACGCCGCGGTGGCCTGGCTGACGGCCGAGTTCCGGCAGGCAGAGGTCATCGGCCTGTGGGTCGATCAGGCCGGTCATGTCTGCGAGCAGGTTCCCCGCTCCGTGCATCACCGTCATACCGCCAAGCCATAGAGTCAAGCACTAAATCGGACCATACCGACCATCCGTCTCAGAATCGGCGGCGACGCTCCTGGGTGGCGCATCGCTGGCGGCCTCGAGGCAAGACCGGCCCCCCATCCCCCCGCTCACGTATCACTCACCGGGTCGTCCAGGAGCTGAACTGTTGGTCGGCTCGGCCCGGACCTGCCCGCAGGTTGAGGTCACCCGCCAAACAATGGTATGGTGGTCCCGCAAGCGGCCTTGGACACCCGTTGGACCACCGGCCGCCAGAACACACAAGGAGTGCGGGCATGAGACACGTGCGGATGGTTATCCCGGTCCTGCTGGCGGCATTGTCGTACCAACCCTGCGGCAGCCTGGCCGCGGAGCCACCGGCGTACGAGCGGACCGAGGATGTGATCTACGGTCGCAAGTACGGGACCGCTCTGACCCTGGATGTCTTCACGCCCCGTGAGGGTGCCCACGGCACCGGCGTCATCCTGGTCGTCAGCGGCGGCTGGTTCTCGGCCCATGAGGCGATCAATGTCGAGCTGATGGCCGAGTTGCTGAAGCGCGGATACACGGTTTTCGCGGTGGTGCACGGCAGCCAACCCAAGTTCACCATCCCCGAGGTCATCGAGGACATGCACCGGGCAGTGCGCTACCTCCGGCATCATGCCGCCCGATTCGGCATCAACCCCGACCGCATCGGCATCACCGGCGGCTCGGCGGGCGGGCACCTCTCACTGATGATGGGCCTGGCCCGTCGGCCAGGGAGCCCCGACGCCAAGGACCCCGTGGACCGTCAGCCCAGCGGCGTGGCGGCCGTAGCCTGCTTCTTCCCGCCGACCGACTTTCTCAACTACGGTCAGGCGGACCGTGACGTGTTCAAGGCGCTGGAAGAGGAGCTGGCCAACTTCAAAGCGCCGTTCGACTTCCAAGAGATGGATCCCGAGACGCGACGGCTGGTGCTGATTCGCGACCCGGGTCGGCGACGCGAGATCGCCCGTGAGATCTCGCCGGCGGCCCACGTCACCCCCGACGACCCGCCGACGCTGATTATCCACGGCGACGCGGACAAGCTCGTGCCCATCCAGCAGGCGGAGGTTCTACTCAACAAGCTGCAGGAGGTCGGCGTGCCCAACCGGTTGGTGACCCGCCCGGGGGCCGGCCATGGGTGGGCCAACTGGATCGCCGATATCGCGATCTTCGCGGATTGGTTCGACCAACACCTGCGCGGCAAAGGCGGCGAACCAAGCACGCGCTAGGCCGAATGATTCATCGGAACCACAGATGAACACGGATGAACACGGATGAAACAAGAGATCGGCGCCAAACACAGCGCGCCGCGGGATCAGGATGCGATATGATCTCTAACTCCTTTTTTATCGACACTGTAGCACAATTGCCGGGTACCTGTTGGCCGCGAGCCGAGAAAGAGACCGGAAAGCACCTGCAATCCCAAAGCAGTTTTGAACAGGAGGTAACGGAGCAAACGGAGAATGCGGACTCTTCTCTGTTTCCTCTGTTTCCTCCTGTTCAAATCCTTTTATCCTCAGGGACTGGCGCAGAGTCTCGGCTCCTCGTGCCCGGTGGTCATGCTACAGTCTCTTTTTATCAGTGTTTATCTGTGTTCATCTGTGGTTTGATTTCATTCGTCAATAATCCGGACTAGGCCCGGCACCGAGGACCGAGTCAACTTGTTGATGGACGTGCCCAAGCGTATGTGACGAACAGCAACAAGTTGCCTTGGTCCTGACGCGGATGAGGCGGAGACGGACATGAGTTCACGCGAACGGATACGCACGATCATCGGTGGGCGGGCGGCCGACCGATGCGGCTGGTGGCTGGGCAACCCCTTCCCGGAAACCTGGCCGATCTACCACGCTTACTTCGGCACCAACAGCGAGGAGGGGCTGCACGCCCGGCTGGGCTCCGACCTGCGCTGGATCTGCCCGCAGTTCTTCGCCTCACACTATCGGCCGCCGGACGGTCGGGCGCTCTTCGGGCTGCCGACCACCAAGACCAGCCACGGCCAGGCGGGCCCGTTGGCCGACTGCGAGACCGTGGCCGACGTGGAACGTCACCCGTGGCCCGACCCCGACCACCTGAACTTCGACGAATGCCTGGCGGCCCTGCGGCAGGCTGGCGACCACTACCGGGCCAGCGGCATGTGGACCTGCTTCTACCACAACCTCATGGACCTGTTCGGCATGGAGCAATACATGATGAAGATGTACACGCATCCGGCCGTGGTCCACGCGGTCACCGACCACGTCTGCTCGTTCTACTACGAGGCCAACGAGCGGTTCTTCGCTCTGGCCGGCGACCTGGTGGATGGGTTCTTCTTCGGTAACGACTTCGGCACGCAACGCGGGTTGATCTGCGGGCCCAAGCAGTTCGACGAGTTCATCATGCCCTGGTTCCAGCGGTTCACCGACCAGGCCCACCGACACGGCTACCAGGTGATCCTGCACTCGTGCGGCTCGATTCACCAGGTGATCGACCGGCTCATCGACGCCGGCGTCGAGTGCCTGCACCCTTTGCAGGCCCGGGCCGCGAAGATGGATGCCGAGACCCTCGCCCGTGATTTCAAGGGGCGGATCGCCTTCATGGGCGGTATCGACACGCAGGACCTGCTGGTGCACGGCACGCCGGCGCAAATCCAGGCGGAGGTCCGCCGGGTCAAGGATCTGCTCGGGCCCGGTCTGATCGTCAGCCCGAGCCATGAGGCCCTGCTGCCCAACGTCCCGCCTGCCAACGCGGAGGCCATGGCCCAGGCAGCCCGGGAGTAACCGACATGAAGACCGGACACTCCATGAAATCGCTCGCCCGCAACGAGTTCGAGGCGTGGGCGGATACCTACGACCGGTCGTTGCTGCATCGCTTCCTGTTCCGGCCGTCGTACCGCATGTTCCTGGAAGAGATACAAGGCTGGCGGGGCGAGTCGGCGGAGCCGTTCGACGTGCTGGACATCGGGTGCGGGACGGGGACGCTGGGAGGCCTGTTGGTGCTGTCACCGCTGCCGGCCCGGGTGGTCGGGCTGGATTACGCGGCAGGCATGTGCCGGGTCGCACATGGCAAGGCTCGCGAGGCCCAGGTGACTGATCGCCTGCGCTTTGTGGCCGCAGACAGCGAGCATCTGCCCTTCGCCGACGGGGCCTTTGACGTGGTCACCTGCGGCAACTCGTTCCACCACTACCCGCACCAGCAGGCGGTGATCCACGACATTCGCCGGGTGCTCAAGCCCGGCGGGCGGCTGCTGCTCATCGACGGCTTCCGCGACAACGTCGTCGGGTGGGTGGTCTTCGACGTGATCATCACCGCGGTGGAGAAAGAAGTTCATCACGCGCCGTGGTCCAGGATCCACGAGTACTTCGAAACCGCGGGCTTCCGCGGGATCCGCCGACGCAAGTTCAACTTCTGGTTCCCGCTGCTCTTAACCACGGGCGAGATCTGACCACAGTGCCGCGAAGAGGCAAGCCCTCCACGAGAGTCACTCCTGGATCATCCGTGCTCACTGCTCGCGTTCGAGGATGAGGGTGGCCATGCGCTGCAGGGTGTCGCGGCTGTCGGAGGGGGGCAACGGATCGAGGAAGCGGATGGCGGACTCGACGTATTGCCGTGCGGCTTGCATGGCGTAGGCGATACTTCCAGAGGCTTCGAGCGCCGCGCGCAGCGCGGGCCGGTCGGGCTGCGACGCGGCCAGCAACTGGCGAAGGTGACGCCGGTCGTCCGGGGAGGCGGCCGCCAGGCCATGGATCACCGGCAGGGTCAACTTGTGCTTGTCCAGGTCCCGGCCGAGCGTTTTGCCGGTGCACTCCTCCGAGCCCACGATGTCCAGCACGTCGTCGGTGATCTGGAACGCGATCCCCATGTGCAGGCCATACTGTTCGAGCGAGGCCGTCGTCCGCGTGTCCGCCCCGGCGTAGTGGGCCCCCAGCAGGCAACAGGTGGCGGTCATCGCGGCGGTCTTGCGACTGATGATCTGCAGGTACTGTTCCTCGGTCAGGTCCAGGTCGCCGCGGTGGTGGACCTGCTGGAGTTCGCCTTCGCAGACGGTATTGGTGGTCTGCCCGATGCGGCGGGAGGCGAACTGCGAATCGAGCGAACTGCACAAGTGGAAGGCGTGGCTGATGAGATAATCGCCGAGCAGCACCGCGGCCTCGTTGCCCTCGACCCGGTTGACGGTAGGGAATCGGCGGCGGAGGTCGGCGTCGTCGAGCACGTCATCGTGGACCAGCGTGGCCATGTGGACCAACTCGACGACGGCGGCAAGGGTCAGGTGTTCGTCGGTGAGCCTGCCGCAGGCCCGGCCGCTGAGCAGCAGAAGGGCCGGCCGGAGCATCTTGCCGCGGAACCGCCGGATGTGCGAGCACAACTCGTTGAGCACCGGCAGGTCGGAGAAGAGCTGGTCGTCGAAGACGGCGCAGACCTTCTCTAACTCCGTGGCAATGGGCTCATACAACGCGGAAATCACTGGCATACTCAGCCTCATGATGCCGAAAGCGGTCCGGCCGTCGTCCGAAGCCGCAAACACCCACCCGCCGGGGCATCCCCCCTGCCGCCCACGGCCCTCGGGGGTCATTGTAGTGGAGTGGCGGGGCCGCCGCGAGAGACCCGGCCGCGATTTCGAGAGCATCCTGGGGTTGCCCTGCCCGACCGGAGACGTACCATACAGGGGCCGGGGTGGCGGGACCAGCTTGAGAGTGGACGGTGCATATGCCATTACCTCAACTGACACAGGCGGCAGCCGGGATTCTCGCTGCCGGTACGGTCATACCGGCTCATCCGCTCGCCCTGGATGCCAAGCGCCGGCTTGATGAACGGCGGCAACGGGCCCTGACCCGCTACTACCTGGCCGCGGGCGCGGGGGGCGTCGCGGTTGGCGTCCACACCACCCAGTTCGCCATCCACGACCCCCGGGTCGGGCTGCTCAAGCCGGTCCTGCAACTGGCCGCCGAGGAGGTTCAGCGCTATGAACAGCGAACCGGGCGCCGCGTTCTCCGGATCGCGGGCATCTGCGGCCTGAAGGGCCAAGCCACCCGGGAGGCCGACCTGGCCCGCGAGCTGGGCTATGACGCGGGCCTGCTGAGTCTGTCCGCGTTGCGGACCGAGCCGACCGTGGCCCTGATCGACCACGCCCGGGCCGTCGCCCGCAGCCTGCCCATCGTCGGATTCTACCTGCAACCGGCGGTGGGTGGTCGCGTCCTGCCTGTGGAGTTCTGGCGGGAGCTGGCGACCATGGAGAACCTGGTCGCGATCAAGATCGCTCCCTTCAACCGCTACCAGACGAACGACGTGGTCCGGGCGGTCGCGGAAAGCGGCCGAGCCGACCGGATCGCCCTGTACACCGGGAACGACGATCACATCATCGCCGACCTGCTGACGGTGCACCGGTTCGAGTGCCAGGGCCGGCCGATCGACCTGCGGATTGTCGGCGGTTTGCTGGGGCATTGGGCCGTCTGGACCCGACGGGCGGTCGAGCAGCTCGAGTCCATCCACGCGATCCTGGCCGGCGGCGGAGCCGTGCCCGGCGAGTGGCTGACCCGCAACGTCGAGGTCACCGACGCCAACGCCGCCTTCTTTGACGCCGCCAATCAGTTTGCCGGGTGCATTGCGGGTCTGCACGAGATCCTGCGGCGGCAGGGCCTGCTCGAAGGCCGCTGGTGCCTGGACCCCGCGGAGGAGCTCTCCCCCGGCCAGATGGAGGAGATCGACCGCGTTCAGACCGCCTATCCGCACCTCAACGACGACGCGTTCGTCGCCGCCCACCGTGACGAGTGGCTGCGCTAGTGCCCGTCACCAGGACCAAGGCAACTTGTTGCCGTTCGTCACATACGTCTGGGCACGTCCATCAACAAGTTGACTCGGTCCTCACGCGGGTGGCCCATCCTTGCGCAGCAAGGGTGGGCTCGCGATGATTGATCGCGTAAAAAAGCCTGCTTTGCCAGGAGCCCCGCCTCCATCCGCATCATCGTGAGCCCACCCATCGCGTGTACGTGTTTAGCGTCCTCGGAAGGGGGACAGGCACTTTTTTGCCTTGAAGCCGTTCTGGCCCAACGACGACGCCATGCCGGCAGGTGATGGAACCGCATGGAAAGACCTCACGCTGGCAAAAAAGAGCCAGTCCCCGGACGCTAAACACGTACCATCGCGTTGCGATGGATGGGCCACCCGCCCAACCTGTCACGGCCCCCTTCCGGGAGAGATGCTGCCTCGGGCTGGCGTCCTGTGCCGAAATCGGTTAAGATGCTGAAGCTGGAAGGTCAAGGCAAAGGAGCTTCTGAAGATGATCGAGATCAGCCCCGGAATTGCAGTCAGTGAGCATGAACTCAGTTTTTCCTTTGAGCGCAGCTCGGGGCCCGGCGGGCAGAACGTCAACAAAGTCAACACGCGGGTCACCCTGCACTTCGACGTCGCCCGGAGCACCTCGCTATCCAACCATCAGAAGACGGCCCTGCGGACCAGCCTCGGCAGCCGGATCAGCCAGGAAGGCGTCCTGCGGGTCCATTCCAGCAAGGAGCGCACGCAGTTGGCCAACCGCCGGGCCGCCGTCAACCGCTTCATCGAACTACTCAACGGCGCGTTCAGCATCCCCGCCCCGCGCAAGAAGACGCGTGTCCCCGCTGCAGCCAATGCCCGGCGCATCGAGGCCAAAACCCAGCAGGGAGCGGTCAAGCGTCTCCGCGGTGAGCGGGTCGCACTCGACGACTGATACCCTCGGACGATATCTTGGCAGGACTTTCGGCCGCAAGGGAGCGGTCGGCGGACGGCGCATGAGCCGCCGTATCCCAGGAGTGCGAATATGCGCAAAACCACCACCCCCACGCGTCGCCAGTTTCTGCGGAACTCCGTGGTCATGGCGGCGGGAGCGGCCACCGTGCCGTTGACCGGTGCCTGCGGCGAACGACCGGACGCAACGCGGACCGCCCCTGACAAGGCCACCGCGGAGGACAAGCCGGTCTGGCCCATCGCCTGCCGCGATGCGCATCTGCGTGAGATCGGCCAACCCGATTCCTGGGCCGCGATGACCGCCATCGAAGCCGACGGTGTGGAAGTCCTGGTCCGGCTTGATCTGAGCTGCGAGTACCTGATCGGCGGCGATGCGAAGTTCTCGCTCGCCAACGCCGCCTCGATCCGGGCCGTCGGGCAGCGTTTCAAAGCCGAGAATAAGCGAATCGCCGCGTTTTGCCTGGCCAATCAGTTCGACACCCGCCCGGAGGAAGAGGTCGCCTGTGCCCTCAAAGCGGCGGAGGCTGCCGCCGAGTTGGGAGTACCGGCCATCCGCCTGGACTTCGTACCCCGGGAGCTGCGCGGCAAGGAGGATGAGTTCCTCAAACTCTCCGTCACGCTCGCCCGTCGTATCATCGAGGGCACCCAGGGCAGCGGTATCCGGTTCGGCGTCGAGAACCACGGCGGCACGACCAACAAGATTGAGTTTCTGCGGCGGTTCTTCGCGGAGGTGGGCTCCGACCGGTTCGGCCTGACCATGGACACGGGCAACTTCTACTGGTTCGGGTACCCGCTGTCGCAACTGTACGACATCTACGCCGAGTTCGCCCCGGTCACGTTCCATACGCACTGCAAGAGCATCGCCTACCCCGAGTCGGAACGGGAGAAGCAGCGGCAGACCGGCTGGGAGTATGGCAAGTACTGTTGCCCCGTCTACGAGGGCGACATCGACTTCGCACGGGTGGCGGCCCTGTTGCGCCGAGCGGGCTATCGCGGCAGCCTGTGTATCGAGAACGAGTCGCTGGGTCGCGTTTCCGTCGAGGAACGGGCGGACATTCTTGCCCGCGAGGTCCGCCATTTGCGGGCCGCCGCAGCGGGGGCGGCATAGCCCTGATGAACCGTGCGACGAACCGCGCGACGGATCGCACAACGAGCCGCGGGCTTCAGCCCGCGCGGTCGTGGGAAGTGAATGAACGCTCAAGTACCCAGAACGTCGCATTTCACAAGAGGGCAATCCGTGAACCACGAAACTGAACGGCGAGTGGCGATCGAGGCGGTGCGCAAGGCCTGCGCGCTCTGCCGGCAGGTGCGCGCCACGCTCGTTTCCGAAGAAACCATGGCCAAACAAGACAAGTCGCCGGTGACCGTGGCGGACTTCGGTGCCCAGGCGGTGGTCATATCCAGGCTGCTGGCGACCTTTCCCGAGGACCGCGTCGTTGGCGAGGAAGACGCCGCCGACCTGCGGGCCGCAAGTGGACGGGAGATCCGTGAGAAGGTCGTGCAGCATGTGCGGCTGATCGAAACCGCCCTGGTGGAGGATGACATCCTGTCGGCCATCGACCACGGGAAATATGCCGGCGGCCCCCGCGGCCGACACTGGACGCTCGACCCCATCGACGGCACCAAGGGTTTTTTACGCGGCGAACAGTACGCGGTCGCCCTCGCCCTGATCGAAGATGGCCAAGTCGTCCTGGGCGTACTCGGATGCCCGAACTTGCCTGTAGACGCGGCCAACGCGGCCGGCCCACAAGGGTGCCTCTTCGTCGCCAGCCGCGGGGCCGGCGTACAGATGCAGGCACTGGACACTGAGGAGGTCCGCCCCATCCGCGTCACGGCGATCGCCGAGCCGGGCGAGGCGTCCTTCTGCGAGTCCGTCGAGTCCGGGCACTCCGCCCACGATGACGCGGCCCGCATCGCCCAACTGCTCGGCGTGACCGCGCCGCCCTGCCGCATGGACAGCCAGTGCAAGTACGCCGCCGTCGCCCGTGGCGACGCCTCGATCTACCTGCGTCTCCCCACGCGGGCCGATTACCAGGAGAAGATCTGGGACCACGCCGCCGGGTGCATCATCGTGCAGGAGGCCGGCGGCCGGGTCAGTGACGTGCACGGCCGACCGCTCGACTTCTCGATCGGCCGCACCCTCCGCGACAACCAGGGCGTCGTCGCCACCAACGGCCTGCTCCACGACGCCGTCATCGCCGCCACCAGGCAGGTGCTAACTTCGTAGAGGCCACAAAAAAGGTGTCGAGATGATTTGGGCGTAACTCGCTGCCCGCCCGGCTCTTGGTCCAAAATGGCGAATGCCCAAGGCCCAATGACCAATCAATGACCAATCAATGACCAAGCCCGAAACCAGAACTCCGGTTGCTGCGGGGACGTTGGTCATCCGTCATTCGGACTACATTGGTCATTGGTGCTTCGCCATTGGTCATTTCACCCTTTGGGGGGCGATCGGCAGTGGGGGATAGTGGCGATACCGCTCCCACGTTTTCAGCACCACATCGGCCATCAGCTCCAGGAATGCCGGGTCGTCGTTGACCGTCGCCGCCCGGGCCACGGTCATTCTCAATTGGCGGCCCAGGCCCAGGGCCTCGTGATCCAGGTCGTAGAGCACCTCGATATGGTCCGCCACGAACCCGATCGGACAGATCACCGCCGCTCGCAGCCCCTCGGCGTGCGCCGCCCGCAGGTAGTCGCAGATGTCGGGCTCGAGCCAGGGGTCCTGCGGCCGACCACTGCGGCTCTGGTACACCAGCACCCAATCCCGACGGCCGAGTCGCGTCGCGACCTGCCGGGCCGAGACCTCCAACTGCTCCCGATACCGCGACACCGCCGCCATGGCGACCGGGATGCTGTGGGCGGTGAATATCAGTCTGGCTTGGTCGCGCAACTCCGGAACCATGCCCGCCAGCGCCTCGCGCACATGCTCGGTATTCGCGGCAATAAAGCCCTCGTGCTCGAACCAACTGTCGACGTACGTGACGGCGACTTCGGGCAAACCCCGCTCGACCACCGCCCGGCAGGCCGCCCGCACATTCTCGCGATACTGCCCGCAACTCGAATAACAATGATGGGCGGCGGCAATGAAGCCGATCACCCGGCGAATGCCGGACCGGGCCAGGTCTGCGATCACGTCGGTCAGGAACGGCCGCCAGTTGCGCATACCCACGAACACGGGGAGGTCCACCCCGCGGGCCGTGAGGCGTTGTTGTAAGCCGGCCGCCTGCCGATGCGTAATCTCCGTCAGCGGCGAGACGCCGTCAAACAGCTCGTAGTGGTGGGCCACCTCCTCGAGCCGCTCGCGCGGCACCGGGCGACCGCGCAGCACCGTCTCCAGGAACGGTCGGATCTCCTCCCGCCCCCCGGGCCCGCCGAAGCCAATCACCAGCACCCCGTCAAACGGGCGATCCACCTGCGATTTCTCTGCGTTGCCTTGCCTGGCCATAGCCCCAGCCTACCCGCCGACCGGCTTTCGAGAAACCCCCGTCGCGGCACGTCCGTGACGGAATCCGCGGTTGGATTGAAACCATGCGCGCCCATGGCCAACCGATCCCCGAAGATCATCTCGATACCCAGGTGGGCTGTGCATGAGCCGTCCGAGGATGTTAGAGGTGAACGATCTCGACGTCTCCCCATCGGTCCTGAAGATATTCAGCGACGAGGCGGCGGTGGCAGTGCGCAGGGCTGTCCTCACTGCACAGCAGGCAGCCGCCATCGAGCGCCTCTGAGGATACGTTCTCATGGACGCACCGTTCCTGTAGCAGCGCGAGAAACGCCTCCTCATACTGCTTCCACGCAATGCGTTTCTTCTTATAGGCGTCCAGAATGTCCTGGGTTGGCGCCAACTCAGGAAGGTGCAGGTAGCCCACCCCGATCAACCGCTGTAAGAAATAGGCAAGATCATCTCGCTTGGAAAACGCGGCCAATTGAGACGTATTGTTCAGCCGGACATCCACTACACGCTTGATCTTCGCGTCGCGCAGGGTAGTGAAAAACTCCTCAGCCGACTTTCTCGTGAAACCGATGGTGAGAATTCTCATGGCCCTGTTTTGCCTGACTAGGTCGGAACCATCTGCTCTTCAACATAAGCGATCTGCCTGCCGCGGATGTCGTAAGCTTCGGACAGCAGTTCGCAACGATCACGGAACAGGTCAGCGTGATTCAAGCGGCACTCTCTCAATAATCTTGCCTCAGCATCCCGCAACGACTCCAGGGAGCCATCTTCAAGAATGTGCTGAATGTCCGGAATCGAGTCACTCAGATGCCTACAAATGAGAATCGCGCGGTGACAGGTAAGCGGATCCTTCTCCGCGCACATGAGCGCCAGACTGTCCATCCTGGCGCCGGCCTCGATTCGCGCGAGCCCTCGTCGGAACGCGGGGAGCTGAGCGATGTGGTCGTATCCTGCCATTCCGTTGACGTAGACTTCTCGCTCCTCTCGGCGGGCCCCCAGCTCCAGCCCCATAAACAAGTACTTCATTCCCGCCCTTTCAACCAGGGAGCAGAGAACGTCTCTGTTGAACTGCGGGGAATATCGGCTGAAGGGACTCGAACGCACATCGACAAGAACGCTGACCGCGTGCTCCCGAAGCAAGCCGACGAAACGATCCCACTCGTGGTTCGAGTGCCCAATGGTAAAAAGCGTACTAGAAGAGGACATGGCCTATAACTCCAACACAGTAGCCACGACTTTATAGTGGTAACCGTGGAAAGGCGGCGTCAGGCTGACACACAAGGCGCACTTATCCCTGCATTCGGGAATCAACTCGATTGGCGGCTCAGCACAAGCGGGATGCTGCCGATACCGTGAGGTAAAAACGGGGTCTGTCAGCGATAGGTCGTATTCCTGGCCCGCATATGAGAACACGGCGTGTGTCTTACGTTGTTCACTGTACTTATACTCATTGAATTCTGTCCACAGTCGTATCCTCAAGCCCTGGGGGCGAATCAAAGTAATGGAACTCTGCCCTTGTTGTCTTGCCTGGAACGAAACGGAGGCTTGATTAGTGCGCTTGCGACGTTCGAGCCACAGGTTGTTCGGGTTTTCGAGTAGCGGGACAATGTCCTTCGGGGAGAACCGCCCGACCTTTCTCCATGGCCTCATCTCGTCCAACCGCCAGTTTTCGGGTTGTCCGGGATCTCCTGTACGTCCAGTCACATGGATTTCTATTATATCCAACACGGAAGCCGAGCCACCGTTCAACAGCCGGTAATGCCGGGCAAGCAGTTGGCCCTCATCCTCCCCGCTGACGGGCCGCACCCAGGAGCCAACGGAGGTTGTACCACCACTCTGGAGCACCTCTCGACCAGCAACGCAGCGTGCCTGCTTCTTGATGGAATTGGCGAGCACGATGATCTGCTTTGAGGCCATACGGCACCCTCGTCGCGCACCTGCACCCAGCAGGCGGCAAGGTGGGATAGATGCACTCCTACGCTCAATCCTACCATGCACGCCAGCCTCGGGCAAGCGAAGCCGAGCGGACCTTGACCCAGGCCGAGGAGGCGCTGGCGACTACTCGCGTGCGGCGGCGAAGAACTCCGCCAGTCCGTCGGCGATGGCCTCGGCCTGTTGCTGCTGGTAGGCGGGGTCCAGCAGACGGGCCTCGTCGTACGGGTTGGACATGAAGGCCTGCTCCACCAAGATGCCCGGCGTGCGCGTGTTGATCAGCGGGCTGTACGAGAAATTGCCCACCACGCCGAACTCACCCCAATCCAGCGCGAGCAGACGGCGATACACCAGCTCCGCCGGAAGATGGCAGTGCTTGTCCTTGTAGTAGGTGCTGGTCCCGGAGACCGCCAGGTAGCCGCGCGCATTGCCCGCCGCGTTGGCGTGCAGGGAGACGAAGAAGTCCGCGCCGGCCCCGTTGGTCCGCTCGACGCGCTCCTGCAGCGACGGCGAGGAGTCCCGCGGCCGTACCAGCACCGTGCGCGCGCCGCGATGCTCCAGCACCGCCTGTAACGCCTGCACCGCCGCGGCGTTGACGTCCTTTTCCTTCGTGCCCATGTGTCCGACCGCGCCGCTGCCCGACCCGCCGTGGCCGGCCTCCAGGGCGAAGAGCAATCCCTTCAGCGGCGAGTCCGGCGGCCCGGCAATCCGCGGCGGCCGGCGCACGTAGATGTTCAAGGTGTTGCCCTGCATCTCGGTCCAGTAGCCCCAGATCTGCCGACAACGTAGCGGCAAGGTGAGCCGGAACCGGCCGTCTTCAATCTGCTCACCGGTGACCGCACCGACGACCCGCGCACCCGACTTGTGGCTGATCCAGGTCAACGCGTGGTGGGTGTTGAAGAAATCGACGTGCAGCCGGTTGCCCGATTCCGTCTCGCTTTGCACCGCGAACACGACCTTCTCGCGCAGACCCACACTGACGACGTCATGCTGCTCGTCGCCGCTGATGTCGCAACCGGTGAAGTAATTCTCCGGGACGGCCGTACCCTCGGGCAGCAACGTGACCTGGCGTGCCGACACCCATCCGCTCAACGATCGGCTCAGGGCAATTTTGAGATGCTCGCCTTGCCGCCCCACGACCTGAAAGCGAGTACCTTCCGGCACGTGCCCCAGCCACGGCCCACCAAGCCGCACCGAGTGCAGTCCGTAGGTGATCCCCACGTTGCCGCGGGCCTCGCCGACCCGCACGACCGAATCATCCCAGGCCGGCGGCGCGTCCGTGCGTCCCTCCTCCACCGCCGCCGCCGGTTGCGGCTCCGCCGCCGACGCTTCCCGCCGGACGACGACCAGCTCTTCCGTATACGTCTGCCCGGCATCGTTCTCGGCGGTTACGGGGATCCGGTTCTCGCCGATTTGCAGCGCGATGCCGTCCCGGGCGAAGGCCCCGGTCGAATACACCTCGACCGGCAGATCGCCCACGCGCACCCGGCAGCCCGGCGAGGTCCGGCCGAGTACATGCACGACCTCCGCGGTGATCTCCCGGCCCTCCCGCGGCCCCAGGATCTGCAGGAACGGACGGTTCTGGGCCGACGCACTGCCGGGCACAACCACGTCCAGGCGGGCCACCCGGCCGGCCTCGACCTCCACCGACGCCTCCACCGGCGCAGCCCCGATATACTGCACCCGCACCTTGGCCGTCCCGGGCGGCACATCGAGGAACGCGAACCGGCCATCCGCGCCGCTGGTCCAGGTCCGCGCGGACGCACCGCGCCGCGAACCCCTGCCACCTTCCGCAGGTACGAGCGACACCCACGCGTCTACCAGCGGCGTGCCGGCGTCCGTCGTGACCGTGCCCAGGATGTCGCCGGCCTTGGGCTGCACGACCCGCGCGGGTTTGGGAACCGCCGCCGGCGTCGCGTACAGCGATTCCTTCAGCGCCGCCAGCACGCCGCGGCGCTCCGCCCGCTGAAGCGTGAAGAACACCGCCCCTCCCGCCTCGATCTCCCGGCCCGCCCGCACCTGGGCCACGTTCTCCTCCGGCGTGAAGATGCGTTGCCCACCAACCACCTTCTCCGCACCCACGCCGCGGGCAAAGTCCTTCATCAGTTCGTCGTAGTTGGGCTTGGGCTCGGGCATGTCCCAGTAAATCATGGGCATGAGCAGATCCATCGCCCCCAGGCGGCACCAGTTCCACGTGTCCTGGTAATAGTCGTGGTAGCCGCTGCTGAACTCGCCGTAGCCGTCGAGGTGATGCCGATTGTAGATCCCCCAGGCCGAGCAGGAGAGGACGCAGGCGGGCCTGACCGCGTGCATCTCCGCCGCCAGATCGTTGATGAGCTTGTCCAACTGCTCACGCTGCCAGTCGGCCCGATCACGCAGATTCGGGTTGCCCCGGCCACGGAACCGTGCCTCGCCGACGGGGTCGTGGATGAACTCCGGCCCGGGATAGCGGACCCGATCGAGGTGGACGCCGTCGACTTCGTAGCGGGTGACCACGTCCAGGATGACTTTGCGAAGATAGGCGTGAACCTCGGGCACGGCGGGCGAGAGGTAGACGTATTCCTCCCGCGTGGGCCGGCCCCGCTCGTCCCGGCAGACCCACGAGTCCGGCGAGTCCGGCCCGTGGGCGTGCCACAGATGATTCTCCGCCGCGGGCGGCCGCCGGAAGCTGCTCGAGCGCAGCGGCATGGCATTGATGTAGGCGTGGAACTCGATGCCCCGTCGGTGGGCCTCGGCGACGGCCAAGGCAACCGGATCGAAACCCGGATCCCTGCCGCCGATCAGCTCCGACCAGGGCTCCAGGTCGCTGGGGTAGAGCGTGTCCGCCTCCCCGCGGATCTGGAAGACCACCGCGTTCAGGTTCGCCGCCGCCGCCTTCTCGAAGACTTCGACGATCCTGGCCCTGCAGCGCTCGGCATCCCGGTCGGGCCACTCGAACCGCGTCACCCAGCCCGCACGAAACTCGCCGCGCTCGTCCGCGATCGTCACACCGCTCATCACCCAGGACAGACACGCGATTGCCAGAAGCCACCGGCTCATGTTGCCTCCTTCTCGATTGTGACGCGAGGACGGGACCGGGCAGCATGCGATCCGAACGAAGACCGCCATCCGACGCGGTCGGCAGTATAACGCCGCGGCCAGGAAACGCACAGAGGACCGAGTCAACTTGTTGATGGCGAGCTATCGGATTATGATACCCGGACATGACCACCGCCTATCTGCTCGCAACCATCGGACTCGCGCTGAGCGGGGCGAACCCGCCGCCGGCCTACGAAACCCCCGCGGGACCACAACTGGTCAGCCCCGCTCCCGGGTTCTTCCGCACGCGAGAAGTCGACGGGCGATGGTGGCTGGTGGACCCGGCAGGCAAGGCCTTCTACGCGGTCGGCACCGACCACATCCGCTACCAGGGCCACGGATGCCAGCAACTCGGCTACGCCCCCTACGAGAAAACCACCAAGGTCAAGTACGGTTCCGAGGAACCCTGGGCCGCGGCCACCCTGGAAAGACTCGTGACCTGGGGCTTCAACACCCTGGCGGCCGCACACTCGCCAAGCCTGCGCCATCAGCGGCTGCCCCACATGGAGTTCCTCGGCCTGGGCGCCGACTTCGCCAAACACGACGCCCTCTGCCCGCAAACCACCTGGACCGGCTTCCCCAACGTGTTCAGCCCCGACTGGCCGACCCATTGCGAGGAGTTCGCCCGCCGCCGCTGTGCCCCGCACCGCAACGACCCTTGGCTCATCGGCTACTTCCTCGACAATGAGCTCGAGTGGTACGGCAAAGCCTGGATGCCCTACGGGCTGTTTCACGAGGCCTGGAAGCTGCCCGCCGAGCACACCGGCAAGCAGGCCTGGGTCGCTTTCCTTCGACGCGAGCTGGCCAACCCGGCCGCATTCGAGGCCACCTGGGGCGTGCGCGTCGATGACTTCGCGGCCCTCGCCGAGCACACCACGCCCGGCCCGCCCCTCTCGGATCAGGCCCGCGACCTCGCCCGACGTTGGGTTACCCACGTCGGCGAGCACTACTTCAAGCACGCCACCGAGGCGATCCGGCGGCACGACCCGAACCACCTCATCCTCGGCTGCCGATTTGCCGGTCCGTCGCCCGGTGCCTGGGAACCCGCCGGCCGCTACTGCGAGGTCGTCTCCTTCAACTACTACCCGGACATCGACCTGCGGCGCGGCGTGCCCGATTGGTTCCTCCAGAAGGCCGGAGGGTTCCACCGCGAGGCCGGCCGCCCGCTGATGATCACCGAATGGAGCTTCCCCGCCCTGGACACCGAGTTGCCCTCGACCCACGGGGCCGGCATGCGCGTGGACGACCAGACCCAGCGCACGGCAGCCTTCGAGCATTTTCAGGAAGCGATGTTCCGCCTGCCGTTCATGGTCGGCTCAGACTTCTTCATGTACGTGGACGAGCCGGAACTGGGCATCAGTGACAGCTTCCCGGAGAACTCGAACTACGGCCTGGTGAACAACGCCGACGAACCCTATGCCCTGCTGACCGCCGCGGCCGCCCGGCTCAACCCGCGGGTGTACGACCTCCACGGGGAGTCCCGCCCGCATACGCCGATCAGCGGCCGCTGGCTCGTGCCCTGGCTCAAGGAACTCCCCGATGCGCGACAGGAAGTACGGGCTGAATCGGTCACCATCCACAGCGGCAACCTGACGCTGACCGTGCCAACCGGCGATTCCGCCTGGCGACTCGCTACGGGAGACACCCCGCTCGGCCGGTTTGCCCCTCTGCTCCACCAGCTCACCCCCGGCGACTGCTGGGAACGGCCGCCGCACGCCGCCGTCCGCGCGGTCCGCACCGGGCCGCAGGTTACGGTCGTGGATATGGAGTTCACGCGTCCCAGCGAGCCCGCACGCCATGACGCCCAAGCCTCGGACGCATCCGTCTGCCGGCCACGCGGGTACCGGACCGCCTGGCGGTTCTGGATTCCCCGGCTGCCGGAACCGAACGCGAGGAACGCCGCCCCCGATGGCCCGCACACGGACTGGCTGGCCACGCAATGCCTCTGGGTCGAGAACACGGACACGGCCCCATGGACATTGGCGCGCATCTTCCACTGCCTCGAACCGGCCATCGGCGGTTCGCCGGAACACGACGAACCGCTGAACATGCGCGTCCAGCGTTACCATCGGCTCGGGGCCGCCTGGGTGGACGAAACTGTCGGGCTGGGCGTCGGCTGCTGGCTGCCGCCGGATATGGAGTTCTATTACCGGTATTGGAAGGATGAGCACGGCGGCTTCCACGCCGACGTGCACGAGGATCCCTTCGTCACCCTCCAGCCGGGCCAGCGCTACGAGCCCCCCGGCGGGCGGCGGGCCTTCTTCTTCGCCTTCCAGGGGACCACCCGCGAAGCCTTCGCGGAGGCGACGCTTGGAATCGAAGCCGGGGCGTACGTGAAACCGTAACCGCGGCCGGCAGGTCGTGCAGCACCGTTTAGCGGTACTCCGGTTAGCGGTACCTGATGTAGAGGTACCTCGTTTAGCGGTGCTTCGTTTAGCGGTGCCGCTTGCGGCACCATCCCGTGTCCCTCGCGACACGGACAAGGCGACAAAACATCATCTGCTCTGGAGGACCTCTCATCCTACGGACCCTCACCATTCCACCGGATCCTGCCAACTCTACGTCGCCGTGCCCGACAGCCCCCGCAGCCCACCCGAGAATATTCAAATCGAGGCCGGACGGACCACGGAGGTCAACTTGCGGGTTTACCTCCCTCGCCAGATCACCATCGACTGGAAGTACCGATCCCCGAGGGGCGAGGGCGCCTGACACGAGGGAACCACCAGAGATCCTGCCGGAGTACTGGCCGGCGGATCCGCCGCCGGCGACGGTGCGGCCGTCTTGGCTGCCCGGGCGCGCGACGATCGTGCTGGTGCCGCGGTTGTGGCTGATGCAGCGGTGAATGGGGCCGCACTGCGCCGCGGTCGGCGGGTCGGGCGTCGCCCTCGGGCAGGTGTTCTGGACACGGTACGATGCGGGGTGCATCGGTGTGGCCACCTCGACGCGGAGATCTGCGTCGGTCGGGTTGATCCTCGGCCTGGGTTCACGGCTTGGGGCAGAGCCCCATAACATCCGATATGAAAGCGAGTTACACCTCTTTCTGCCGATCCAAGCAGGAACGCCCGTTTGCCGGTTGACAGGAGCCATGCCGGTTGAGATAATAAGCAGTGTAGCGCGTCACACGAACGCTGCGCCGGTCGGGCAGCAAGAGGTAAGGGAAGATGCACAGACTCATCTCCACAGCAGACATCGCCGTCGCGTTCATCTACACGCAAGCAACCTATGCCGTCGATCCGAATGCCCTGGAGAGCGCTTACTGGCGCTTCGAGGAAGGTACAGCCAACGAGATCGTGCCTTCGGGCGACAACAAGGTCCCCGACGAGATCAACGCCAACCACCTCATGCGCTGGACGCCGGAACCGCCCGATCCGCCGGATGACACCGCCCCGATGTACACCACGGACGTGCCCGGCGCCGTCGTGCCCCGGAAAAACACGTCGAACACCCTGGCCATGCAATTCAGCAGACACACCGGCGGTGGTGATGACCTCTTCAGCAGCCTGAAGAACATCAACAACCCGATTATCGAGCACGGGTTCACCCTCGAAGCCTCCTTCAAGACAACCTTCGTCGGCGGCGGAGCGGACGCGTTTCAAGGCGTCGTGTCCAAGGAGGGCGCGGTGCTCAGCGGGCTGCCACGACTGGCCCTCAAAATCCGCGGCGACGACGGCCTGTTGCACCTCGAAATGTTCGACGGCAGCGGCGCCCACCGCAACGTCTACAGCGGCTCGCCGATGGTCCCGGACAAGTGGTATCACGCCGCCGTGGTCAACACCGGCACCAGCGTGTCCCTGTACCTCGACAGTGGCGACGGGCTGGGATACGTCCTGCAGGGCCAGGACATCCTCCAGGGCGGGGCCCTGTTCACCGACGACGCAAACCAGTCCGCCTGGACGGTCGGCCGGGCCCAGTACTACAACAACCCGGCGGACTGGTTCGACGGGGTGATCGACGAAGTGCGGCTGACCAACGTGGTGCTCGATCCGGAGGACTTCCTCTGGGCCGAGGCGCCGACCCCCGGCGACTTCAACGACGACAGCCGGGTGGACGAAGCGGATCTGCTGATCTTCGAGGCCTGCTTCACCGGGCCCCAGATCCCCTACGATCCGGAGAACCTGGCGTCAGGCTGCACCCTGACGCCAGACAGCCAGGGGATCATCCGGGCGGATATGGACAGTGATACGGACGTGGACCAGCTCGACTTCGGGCTGTTCCAGGCCCAGTTTGGGATCGTTCCTTGAGCGGGGCGCGGCGAAGTACCCGCGCCACCGCATAGCGTCTAGTGTTGAGCGCATCGGTTGTAGGAACTACTTTGCAGGAGGAAAGCCAATGGAGGCGGGAAAGCTACATCTGAAGGTGCTGGTAGGCTTGCTGACTCTCAGCGTGGCCGCGGGGGCGTGGGCGGATCCGATTCCGCTCGAAAACGCCTATTGGCGTTTTGAGGAACCCGGCTTCACGGAGGATGACTTGGTGCCGGAGGGCCCAGGCACAGTGATCGAGTCGCTGAATGGCTATCACATGCGGCGGGCGGGGGATATTAACGCCCCCCACTACACGGCGTCGGTGTCCCCGGTCCCGTTGCGGAGCGGAGATCCGAACACTCAGGCGCTCAACTTTGAGTCTTGGGGTTTCGGCGGTCGGGATGTTTATACGGACTGGGGAACGGAGCTCAACAAACAGCTCCCCACCGCTTTCACCATCGAGGCGGCTTTCCGGCCCGCAGCCGTCGATGCCTTCCAGACCATCGTCAGCAAGGAGGGTTACCCCAACGGCAACAACGTCTACCAGACGGCCGCATTGAAGTTGCTGGACAACAACAAGCTGGCTTGGCAACAGTATGACAAGGCGGGGAACTTTGTCGAGGTGGTCAGCGATGCTGCCTTGGCGCAGGACGTGTGGTATCACGCGGCAGTCGTGAATAACGGCTCGACTTTGTCGCTCTACCTGGACACCTATGGTGACGGCAGCGGGTACGTGCTGCAGAGCCAGACCGCCATTGTGGACGGAGCTCTCTTCGACATCGAGCACGTCTGGAACATCGGTAAGGGGGCACACGACGGCGGCTTGGCCCACTGGTTCACCGGGACCATCGACGAGGTGCGGATCTCCAACACCGCGCTGAGCCCGGACGAGTTTGTGTTCGTGCCGGAACCGGCCAGCCTGATCCTGCTGGGCCTCGGCGGGCTGTGCATGCTCCGCCGACGACGGTAGCGGCCGCCCCCGTGTGGTCGCCGTGGTAGCGGCCGCCGTGGTCGCCGTGGTAGCGGCCGCCCCAGTGTGGTCGCCGTGGTAGCGGCCGCCCCCCGTGGCGGCCGGGGACGCAAAGGATGGCCGTGCCCACTGCTCTAAGAGCAGTGGCACACGGCGACGCTCTATGCGGTTCGCACTGCTCCAGGAGCAGCGGTACACAGCAAACAGGTGCGCAAGCACGGTAAAAAGCTGCGCAAGGACGGTACGAGAAACAGATGAGTCAGTCTAATACGGAGGTACGAAGGATGAGACAGAAAGTCGTTATAGGCGCGATGATCGCGGCCACGTTCGTTCTCACGCCGGCGGCGTTCGCCGTCGATCCCAATCCGCTCGAGAGTGCCTACTGGCGGTTCGAGGAGGGCCCGGTAGACACCAAGGTGCCCTCCGGGATCGACACGCTCACCGACAGTACCGTGAACTCCAATCACATGCGGCGGTTCACCCCGGACCCGCCCGCGGACTTCCACGCCCCCACCTACCGAGCCGACGTGCCCGCCGCCGTCGTCCCCGGCACCGGGGCAACCAATGACTACTCCCTGTATTTCGACGGCCCCTTTGGCTCGACTCCGCCCGGCGGCGTGGATATCTACACCGACGTCAAGAACATCAATAACCCGGTCGCGACCGCCTTCACCCTTGAGGCATCCTTCAAGTCCGACGTGGTGGGCGTCGATATCTGGCAAGCCGTGGTTTGCAAGGAAGGCAAGGGCGGCGATACGTCCCACAACGAGCCGCCCTTCGCTCTCAAGATCACCGGCGACGGAAACAACCTGCTGCGCATGGAGCTGCGCGACAAGGGCAACACCCTGCGAACGATCGACAGCCTGGCCACGATCGTGGCCAACCAGTGGTACCACGCCGCCGTCGTCGCCACGGACAGCGAGGTCGCCCTCTACCTCGACGAACTCAACGGCGAGGGCTACGTCCTGCAAGGTACCGCCCCCATCAGCGGCGGCGGTCCGCTGTGGCAGGGAACGGACGGCGGCGACACCGGCGAGGATCCTGAAGGTTACGACACCGCCTGGAGCATTGGCAAAGGATGGTATAACCAAGCACTGGCGGACTGGTTCAGAGGGCATATCGACGAGGTCCGGCTGACGAATGAGGCCCTCGAACCGTCGGACTTCCTGTGGTACGATCTGGGCTTGCCCGGCGATTTCAACGATGACAACCAGGTGGACGTCCAGGATCTGCTGATCTTCGAGGCCTGCTTCACCGGGCCCGAGATCGCCTACGACCCCCAGGATCTCCCTGAAGGTTGCACAGTCACACCCAAGAACGGGCTCATCGCTCCGGACATGAACAGCGACGGCGACGTAGACCAGCTTGACTTCGGCCTCTTCCAGGTCAACATAGGCGTCGTCGGTTCCTGACGATTCGGGATGGCGTGCGCCTTCCCTTCAGCAACAGGCTGAGAATCACCCGGCGGACAGGGCGGCCGACAACGGTCGCCCTGTCCGCTTGATTATTGTGCCGCTGACTTGCCATGAGCGCCCCGTCACCAGCCCGCCGCCGTACCCCTTCCCCGCCCCCTGCTGCCCCGACTCGCCGCCCGATGCCGGGTAGCCTGTCCCGGCTGGGGCTGGTCCTTCTGGGCGTCGGGCTCCTGTCTCTGGCCTATGAACCCTTCGGCCAAGCGTACTTCGCCTGGGTCGGACTCGTCCCCTGGTTATTGGCTCTTCGCGGGGCACGCTCCATGTTCACCACCGCCGTATGGGGCTACCTGGGCGGCTTCCTCTTCTTTGCGGCAAACTTGTGGTGGATGTGGACGGCGTCCATTCCCGGGGTCGTCGCCCTGGTGCTGTACTTCGCGTTGTATTGGGCGCTGGCCGCCGTCGTGCTGCGGGGGCTGGGACTGCTGGCCCTCGAATGGGGGCATGCTGCACAAGCGGCGCCTGGCGCTGGGCGCGTGTTGGCCACGACCTTGCTTCTGGCCACCGTTTGGGTAGCCGTCGAGTGGCTGCGCGGACACCTCATCCAGGGCTTCCCCTGGATGTTCGTCGGACACTCGCAGAGCCCCGTGCTGGCCTTGTGCCAGGTCGCGGACCTCGCAGGCGTTTTCGGCATCAGCTTCTGGGTCGCGCAGATCAACGCATTGGTTTTTCTGCTGGTTGTGCGGGCGCGGGGCATGCACCTGCGAAGCGATAAGGAAACGAGCCCCGATCGCAAGCGAACGGACACGAGCGAGACGCACGCTCGGAGAGGATGGCAACTTCGTGCTTTCGCGCCGGCCGGTGCAGTAACAACTGGGCTGTTGCTGGCAATGCTGGGGTACGGGCTGTTCCGGATGCACGAGGACGCCGGCCGGCCCGGCCCGCGCATCATGCTCGTGCAATCCAACCACCTGCACCTGCGGGGGGGCTTGCCGACGGTGCCGTGGGAGGAGGCGGTTGACGCCCTGCTGACCGCGACACGTGAGGGACTCGGAGCCGACACGGCGGATCTGGTCGTCTGGCCGGAGGCGGCAATCCCACCGCTGAACGAGGAGGCCCGACAGGCACTGCGCACCACCTCGGCCGGCCGATTCATGGCCCGGACACACGAGAGTCTCGCGACTCTGTCGGCCGAGGCGGGCTGCTCGATCGTCGTCGGGGCCAAGTACGTGGGCTCCTGGCAGCAGGAGGGGACGGCGCGGGTCGGCCGTGTCATCTGCAACTCGGTGTACCTGTATACGCCCGACGGCGGGCAGTCGGCGGACCGTTACGACAAGACACGGCTCGCGTCCTTCTCAGAGCGGGTTCCGTTCCAGGGCCAATCCGAACTGCTCTACCGCCTGATGCTCTGGTTGTCTCCGCCGGTGGCCACCCAGCCTCTGACCGCGGGGCCCGCGGATGCCCCGACCGTGTTCCGAATGACGGCCCCCGACGACGGCAACCAACCCGAAACCGGTTACCGGTTCGTCACGCCGATTTGCCTGGAGAACATCTTCCCCGACTACATCTCGCGGCTCGTGCTCGCCGACGACGGACGAACCAAACGGGCGGACTTCATGGTGAACCTCAGCAACGACGGTTGGTTCTCCCGCGTCGAGCGCCACCAACACCTGCAACAGGTGATCCTGCGCTGCATTGAGAACCGCATTCCCCAGGCCCGGTCAAGCAACACCGGCATCAGCGCACTCATCGATTCCTGCGGGCGGACCCTCCAGGCCCTGCCAGCGCTCGTGGCCGGCACGGTGACCGGCGACCTGCCGCTTGACCGGCGCATGACGGTCTACACCCGCTACGGGGACGTGTTCGCGGTCTTCTGCGTAGCGATCACCGCGGCAGCGGTGCTGGCTCGGACGGTGCGACTCCTCCATCGGCACCGGCGAAATGTCCGATAAACCATCGCGTCCATCAACAAATTGACTCGGTCCTCAGTGAATCGGCACCCCGCCGGTTCTGTCACGGCCCCCCAGCGGACAGGCCGGCCGAGATCAGTCGCCCCGTCCGCTGATTATTGCTATTCTTGCCGCTCATGAGCAGCGCATCCGCAGTTCACCGCCGCACGATTTCCCCGCTCCCGGCCGCTTCCCCGCGCAAGGCCCACCGCCTTCTCTTTCGGCTGGCGATGCTCGCGCTGAGCGCGGGGCTTCTGTCGCTGGCCTATGAACCTTTCGGCCAAGCGTACCTGGCGTGGGTTGGGCTGGTCCCCTGGCTGATCACGCTTCGCGGGTCGCGGTCCCTGCCGGCCGCGTACGCTTGGGGATGGGTGGGGGGCTTCCTCTTCTACGCGGTCAACCTATGGTGGCTGTGGTCCGCCTCCATTCCGGGCATGATCGCCTTCATGGTGTACCTGTCGCTCTACTGGGGCTTGGCCGCCGGCCTGCTTCATGCGCTCGGTGCACTCCGCCCGGCCGGGGCAGAAGGCCCCTCGGTCGTTGATCCTCGCTTGCCCCCGGCCGATGATCGCCCGAACTGGCGTCTGACAGGATATGTACTCCTGATTGCCGTCGTCTGGACGGCCTGCGAGTGGCTGCGGGTGGTGCTCATCGATCCAGTCAATTTTCCGTGGCTGCTTCTTGGCCAATCCCAGAGTCCGATGCTCGTCCTGTGCCAGGTTGCGGACCTCGCGGGGGTCTTCGGCATCAGTTTCTGGGTGGCGATGATCAACGGGCTGTTGTTTGTGCTCGTGGTGTGGGCCCGAGGCGCGCGTGCGCTCGACGGGAAGGCGGCCCGGCCGCCGCAAGGGAGGGGCGCTACCGCGCGAGGTTCCCGCGTGGCCGCTGCGTCACAAGAACCACCGGGGACCGAGCGCGATGCGAAGAGAACGGGGGGACGGATCCGTGCTTTGGCCCCGGCTGTGGGAATGATGGTTGTGGTTCTGCTTGCGGTTTTGGGGTACGGTCTGTTCCGCATGTCCGAGGAACTCGACCCGGCCGGCCCGCGCGTGATGCTGGTGCAAACCAATCATGAGCATCTTCGCGGGGGCCTCCCGACGGTGCCGTGGGAAGACGCTGTTGAGGCCCTCCTGCTCGCGACGGTCGAAGGGTTGCGGTCCGACAAGGTGGATCTGGTGGTTTGGCCCGAGGCAGCCATTCCGCCGTTGAACGAGGAAGCCCGGCACGAGTTGCGGGCCACGAGGGCGGGCCAGTTCATGGCCCGAACACACGATCGTCTCACCGCTTTGTCGGCCGAAGCGGACTGCTCCATAGCCGTCGGGGCCAGGTACGTGGGCTCCTGGGCTCAGGAGGGAAGGGAGCGAGTCGGTCGAATCATTTACAACTCCGTGTACCTCTACGGGCCCGAGGGTGGGCAGTCCGCAGATCGGTACGACAAGCTACATCTCGCATCCTTTTCGGAGCGGGTCCCCTTTGAGGGCCAATCCGAACGGCTGTATCGCGTCATGCTCTGGCTGTCGCCTCCGGTGGCCGACCGACCGCCGACGGCGGTGCCAACCGGTGCCCCGACGGTGTTTCGGATAGAGGTTCCCGGCAAGGATCGCGATGGTGAAAGCTCCAAGATCGCTTACCGCTTTGCCACGCCCATCTGCCTGGAGAACATCTTCCCCGCCTACATCTCGCGGCTGGTCCTGGCCGAAGACGGGCGGACCAAGCAGGCCGACTTCATCGCGAATCTCAGCAACGACGGGTGGTTCGCCCCTGTCGAGCGATATCAACACCTGCAACAGGTGCTCTTCCGCTGCATTGAAAACCGCGTTCCCCAGGCCCGGTCGAGCAACACGGGCATCAGCGCACTCATCGATTCCTGCGGGCGGACGCTCCAAGCCCTGCCGCCGCTGGTGGCCGGCACGGTGACCGGCAACCTGCCGCTTGACCGGCGCATCACGGTCTACACCCGCTACGGAGACGTGTTCGCCGTCGCCTGCGTGGCGATCACGGCGGCAACGGTGCTGGCCCGGACGGGGCGCCGCCTCTACCCACGCCGAGGCAATGTCCGATAAGTTCTTGCGCCGTTACAGATCTTCCGTTTTCGTCGCGAAGAGGCAAGCCGGCCGCAGGTCTTGGCTGCGGATCGACGGCGTCGCTCCCGCACCTCGCGAACAATGGTCCGTTTTTACCGCGAAGAGCGGTCCGTTGGGGCGCGAAGCACGGTCCGTTTTCAACACGAAGAACGATCCGTCTGGGCGCCAAGAATGGTCCGTTTTAACGCGAAGAACGCCTGCCACTGACCGATAGCCATACCAGATACGTGTTCAGGTCCTCCAGCCACGGCCGCCGGCCGTCCTGGGGCGAGGTGCTCATCAGGGGATGGGTTTGCGAAGGGGCCGGGGCCTCTGTCGCGTCGGGTCACAGAGCCATGAATGAATGGTTGGATGCCGAAACACGCGTCGAGCGCTCCCAGGAATTCACCGAGGCGCAGCAGTGGGAGGAGGCCCTCGGCGAGCTCGAGGCCGCCATCGCCATCAACCCGCACGATGCCGGCTGGCATGCCCAGCGTGGGCGCATCCTCGACGAGCTCGAGCGCTACGACGAGGCTGCCGCGGCCTTCGCTGAGGCCCGGGCGCTCGACGCCGCCTCGGAGGAGATCGCCGTCCTGCTGGGCATCGACCTGATCCGCACGCAGCGCTACGACCAGGCCATCGAGCTGTTCCAGGAACTCGCGCGGGAGCATCCGGATTTGGAGCCGGCCTATTGTCACCGCATCGCCGCCTACACCCGCATGGGATTGCACGAACAAGCTGAGGAGATGTTCTACCTCGCCCAGCAGATCAACGACGACTGCCCCAACTGCTTCCACCACATGGCCGAGTCGCTCGCCTGCCGCAGCCAGTTCACCCGGGCGATCTACTGCTGGCAACGCTGCCTGGAGATCGCACCGGACTACCCGCAGGCCCGCCAGCGCATCGCCCAGATCTACCGCGTCCAGGGCGACCACGCCCGGGCCCGCGAGTACTACCTGGCCGCCCTGCGCCGCGAGCCGGGCAACGCGGAGATCCTCACCGATCTCGGCGACCTGATGATCGAGATGAACGACCTGCCCGCCGCCGCCGCCAAGTTCGGCCAAGTGCTCGAACTCGAGCCGGACCACCTCCGAGCCACGGTCATGCTCGGGCTCATCGAGCTGCGCAACGACCGGGTCGAGTCGGCCCTCGAACACTTCGAGTCCGCACTGGCTCTGGACCCGGACCACCCTGGGCTGCGCTCGTACCTGGGCGAGACCGAGCTGCGGCGAGGGAACCTCTACGAAGCTCTCAGGCACCTGACGGCGGCGTTGGACCGCAACCGCAACGATATGGTCGGACTGCTGGCCATGGGTAACTGCCTGCTGAGGCTCAAGCGTTCGGCCGAAGCGGAGGTCTACTTCAAGCGTGCGGTCGCGGTTCGCCCCGACACCCCGCCCGCGCTGCACAACCTGGCCGTCTGCCGTTTCCTGGCCGGCGACCTTGAGCGCGGCGTCCACTACTGTCGCCAAGCCTTGAAGATCGAGCCGGACAACCTGCTGGTCATCCACAAGCTGGCCCTGGCCCTGGTTGCCCTGTGCCGCTGGAGCGAGGCCCGAGCCATGATCCGGCACGGGCTGGCGGTCGACCCGGAGCACAACGGCCTCAAGGACATTGCCCGGCGATTCCGCTGGCTGAAACTCCGCGGGGTTCTCAAGCAGCTTGCCCGCCGTGAGTGGCCGCGCTCCCCAGCACTCTTATCCGATGGCGACGGTTCGCCGTCTCTTGAAGCCAGCCGCGAACCGACCTCCACCCCGCAGGCGGGCCGGTCAGCCGGCTCGGCGTGATCCTGCTGACGGCTCCTCCTGCTCGGGACCCTGCGAAGCCGCAAGCGGCCCTGCGAAGCCCGCAAGCGGGTGGTGGCCCTTGCATCCCCCGACGCGATTATCGGTATAATGTTCGGCACCGATGGGTGAGCCCAGGGGTGCGGTATGTGCCCGGGGCGGTTCCTCAGGCCGGGTGGCCCGCAGGAGCCTGGTGGATTGTTGCGAGGATCAGCCGGATGCACCGTATAACTCTATTTGCTTTTTTGATGAGCTTGGCCCTGCCCGGGGCGGTCCCCGCGGCTCAGGCCCAGCAAGCCCAGCGCACGCCGCGAGGGGGGCAGCCTTTTGAGGGCAGCCCGTTGTTCTGGCAGGTCGATACGGTCATGCAGTACGTGGCCAGCGGGATCACCCGGCAATACAACCTGGATGCCACCCAGGAGGACTACACCCGCAAGCTGTTGACTCAGCGGGTGAAGCGTTTCCTTGCGGAACATGAGCGGGAGACGCGCACGATGTTCGCGGAGTACATGGCCTACCAGGTCGGCGGGCAGCTCCCGCCTCCGGAGGTGGCCCGTGAGTTCGCCAACCGTGCCCGCCCCATGATGGCGGCGATCCACAAGGAGATCATGGACGGCAACCTGAAATGGCGCGAGATCCTCAACGACAAACAGCGCCAGATCCACGACCGCGACCTCGAGTACATCGACCGGGCGTTCCAGGAGCGCGACCAGCAGTTCGAGCGCTGGTCGCGGGGACAGGTCGACCCGGGCGACTTTCCCAGCATGCTCAGCCGACAGCCCCGCAGCATCATGCGCAGCGAGGATGCCTGGCAATACTACGTGAACCGCTTCATCCAGGATTACCGGCTGGAGCCGGGGCAGCAGGAGTCCGCCCAGTCAGTGCTCCGTACCCTCCGCGAGGAGGCGGCCGCCTACCGCGAGGCCCACAAGGACGATTTCGCACAGCTTGACGCCCGCTATCAGGAGATCTTCGCCTCCGCCCCGAAAACCAATCCCGAGGAGCTCGAAAAGGCCAAGGCCAAGCGGAAGGACCTCGACCGACGGCGGCAGGAGCTGGAGAAACCCGTCAGCGTGGACATGTTCGAGCGGTTGAAGCGGCAGCTCCACGCCATCCCGCGAGAGGACCAGCGGCAGGCGTTCACGAAGCGCGAGCAGCGGCTCAAACGCACGGCCGACGAGGCCCGCGAGGCCTTTGCCGCACGGGTCGCCACGCGACCAGCCCTGACGCAGCCGGCCGGAACCGCGGCCGCAACTCAGCCCGCCGCCGCTGAGCCATCAGCGAGTCCGTAACCGTTCGAGGACCATCCCCAACGGTACGCCGATATCCGCCACCGTGACCCGCCCCACGTACCGCCTCGCGGATTCCTCGGCAAATCCCACTTTCCGCGCCAGGAAAGTCACCGTCCGGTGGGCACGCACCGCCACGCCACCCGGCAGCCCCGTGTTCGCGTCCAGGCCGGAGGGAACATCCACGGCGACCACCAACGGCCCACGAAGCCGATTGATCCGCGTGATGACGGAGGCCAGCGGTTCGCGCACCTGTCCGGCAAAACCGGTTCCGAGCAGCGCGTCAACGAGCACATCGCAGCCGGCCCACCGGCGGGCGGCGGCGGGTAACTGAGCCGCGGTCAGGTAGCGGACAGGCAGTTTCATGCGTACGGCGATGGTGTGGTTGACGGCCGCGCCCCCCGTCAAGTCGTCCGGTCGGGCCAAGAGATCCACGGACACCGCGTGTCCCGCCCGAGTCAGGTGACGGGCGATGACGAAGCCGTCGCCACCGTTGTTCCCCCGACCGCAGAGGATGACCACCCGGCCCGCCCGGCGGACCGGCCGCAGACGCGCGCACAGCCAGCGATCGATCAGGTCGGCGGCATGGCGGCCGGCGTTCTCCATGAGCACCACACCGGGGATCGCCAACCGCTCGATCGCGTACCGGTCCACCGCACGGCACTGTTCCCGCGTCAGCCGAACGCCTGGCCGTTTCGGCATCACACTTTCTTTCGCCATGCCGCTATTGTGCCCTGCCATCCCTGCCTGCCGCAACTCTGCGACCCCAACGAGCCGCGGGCTTCAGCCCGCGCGGCCCTTCGACCGGAATCAGCGGCCGCCTTACGTACAACCACCGCGCGGGCTAAAGCCCGCGGCTCGTTAGCTGCGAAGCCGCAAGCGGCGGGGTGTGATCCGGAGACCCTGCCACGGTAGAATGGTCCCCCAATGAAGTACATGCCCGCCCAACTCGTGTACTTTCTGCGCAATCGATCCAGCCAGCGCAACATCGGCCTGATGCTGCGCTTTCTGGCGATCTTGGTCGGCGTCGTCATCCTGTACAGTCTCCTCTTCCACGTCCTGATGGTTCGGGAAGAGCAGGAGATGAGTTGGCTCACGGGCATCTACTGGACCTTGACCGTCATGACCACCCTCGGCTTCGGCGACATCACCTTTCATTCAGATCTGGGCCGGGCGTTTTCGATCCTGGTGCTGATGTCCGGAGTGATCTTTCTGCTGATCCTCCTGCCGTTCACCTTCATCAACTTTTTTTACGCTCCGTGGATGGAAGCCCAGGCCGAGGCCCGGGCGCCGCGGTCGCTGCCCGAGACGACCCACGGCCACCTGCTGTTGACCCACCACGACGCGGTGACCACCGCGCTGATCAGCCGCCTGACGCGGTACGGATACGACTACGCTCTGCTGGTGCCGGACCTCAACGAAGCCCTGCGGCTGCACGACCTGGGATACCGAGTGGTGCTCGGGGACCTGGACAATCCCGAAACCTACGCGCGCGCCCGGGTCCATGCGGCAGCCATGGTGGTGACGACGGCCAGCGACGAGGTGAACACCAACGTCGCCATCACCGTGCGCGAGGTCCACGAGACGGTACCGATCATTGCCACGGCCGACCACCACGACTCCGTGGACATTCTGGAGCTGGCGGGCTGTACCCACGTCTTCGAGTTGGCGGATCTGTTGGGCCACTGGCTGGCGCGACGGGCACACAACGGCAAAACCGTCACCCATGTGATCGGACGGCTGGGCCAGCTCCTGATCGCCGAGGCGACGGTCGCCGGCACGGAGCTGGTGGGGCGCACCCTTCAGGACAGCGGGCTGCGCGAAGAGGTGGGCCTGACCGTGGTCGGGGTGTGGGAGCATGGCCGGTTCGAGACCCCGCGGGCGGATACGACGATCAGCTCCAATACCGTCCTCGTGCTGGCCGGGTCCCAACCCCAACTGGAACGCCTCGACCAAGTATACAGGGTACGCGACGCCTCGCACGTGCCGGTGGTGATCATCGGCGGCGGGCGGGTCGGGCAGGCGGCCGGACAGTCCCTGGCCCAGCGCGGCATCGAATACCGCATCGTCGAGCAAAACCCCGAGCAGATCCGCGATCCCGATCGGTATATCTTGGGCAACGCGGCCAACCTGCAGGTCCTTGCACGGGCCGAACTCAACCGGGCCCCCGCCGTCATCATCACCACTCACGACGACGACACCAATATCTACGTCGCGATTTACTGCCGGCGGCTGCGGCCGGACATCAAGATCATCAGCCGGGCCACGCTCGAACGAAACATGCAGACCCTCCATCGGGCGGGCTCGGACTTCATCATGTCGTTCGCCTCGCTGGGGGCCAACAGCATCTTCAACCTGCTGCGGCGTCGGGACACGGTCATGGTGGCCGAGGGGCTCAACGTCTTCAAGGCCCACCTGCCGGCCGCCTTGGTCGGGCAGAGCCTGCGGCAATCCGCCATCCGCAAGCGTACCGGTTGCAGCGTCATCGCCGTCGAGCACGACGGGCAAGTCCAGATCAACCCCGACCCGGGCACCCCGCTGCCCGCGAACGCCAAGCTGATTTTGATCGGCAGTGTCGAGGAGGAGAATGCTTTTCTTCAGCAGCACTCCTCGGCCCGCGAATCGATGTCCGCGTAGGCCGCCTGATTCGACGACGTCAGTGGGTGCGGAGGCGCACGCGGCCGGATATGATGCCCCCGAGGAGGCTGGCTGATGATCTCGTTTATTCGTATGGCGTGTCTCGTTTCGATACTGGCGGTGGGCGCGGGTCTGGCCGGCGGATGCTCCGCGCCACAACGTCTGGGCGAGCGCATCGCCGACCGGCTGTCCTGCTCCTCGTTGTGCCAGGCCCGCCAGCCGCTCGAGCGGACCCTGGATGCCGTGGCGGAGATGGGCTACCCGTACGTCGACCTCTCATGCCTGGGGTGGGCGCCGCACGTCAGCGTGCCCGACCTGCTGGCGGATTTCGAGCAGGCGTCCGCACGAGTGGAGTCCGCCCTGATCAGCCGCGGGCTCCGGGTTTCGAACCTCACGTTCGGTGGTGCGGATGCCGAGCCGTTCGAAGAATACGAACGTCAGTTCCGGGTCGTGGTGCGTTTGGCCAACCGGCTCGACACGCGGTTGATCAACCTCATGGCTCCCGCCCGCAAGGCAGATCGACCGGAAATGGTCCGCCGCCTGCGGATCGTGCAGGCCATCGCCGCCGACGAGGGCATACGTTTGACGGTCGAAACGCATGTGGGCCAGATGACGGAGATGCCCGCCGACGCCCTGTGGCTATGCCGCGAGGTGCCGGGGCTGGGCTTGACGCTGGACCCGAGCCATTACTACGCGGGCGAGAACCAGGGGGCGGGCTTCGATGAACTGTATCCCCTGGTCCTCGGTACGGGGTTCCGTGCCGGCGCCATGAGTTGGGCGGAGATCCAACTGCCGTGGGGCGAGGGGCCGATCGACTTCGCGGCCATGATTCACCGGCTCGAGGCCGCCGGGTACCCGGGCTTTTACGTGGCCGAGTACATCGAAGGCTTCAACGAGGTTGACCCGCTGACCGAGTCCCGGCGCTTCCTGGAATGGGCCCGGGCACTCTGATCCGACAGCGCTGGACACCGCTGGACGGCGCCTTTCGGTAGCGGCCGCCCCCCGTGGCGGCCGGGCACCGGCGAGACGCCGGTGCCACACCGGAACGGCCGCCCCCCGACTTCGGCGAGCTCAGCCGAGCCGTGGCGGCCGACGACGTCCGGGGACTGGCTCTTTTTTGCCGGCGTGCAGGCTTTCCGCGCAGTTCATTCATCTGACGGCATGGCGGCGCCGTCGCGTCAGAACAGCTTCAAGGCAAAAAAGTGCCTGTCCCCCTTCCGAGGGCAACGAACACGCCGGTCGCCACAGGGGGCGACCGCTACGATAAGCCGTAAGACGCTCCAACCGTAAAGCGTGCTCAGGCGATGCTGTCGAGGAAGGCCTGATTGCTGGGGTACTTGGCCATGGCTTCCAGGAGGAAGGGCATGGCCCGGACGGGGGGCATCGAGGCGATCTGCCGCCGGACACGATAAACCTTCTCCACCACTTCGCGGCCGAGGAGAAGTTCCTCCTTGCGCGTCCCCGATTGATTGAGGTCGATGGCCGGCCAGATGCGCATGTTCGCCATCTCGCGACTGAGCATGATCTCCATGTTGCCCGTGCCCTTGAACTCGTTGAAGATCAGCTCATCCATGCGGCTGCCGGTCTCGATCAGCGCCGACGCCAGGATGGTCAGCGACCCGGCGTGCTCGATGTTGCGGGCGGCGCCGAAGATCGTTTTCGGCTCGGTCAACGCCCGAATGTCCAGCCCACCGCTCATCGTCCGCCCCGAGGAGCGCACGCCCGCGTTGAACGCCCGCCCCAGCCGCGTCAACGAGTCCAGCAGGATGAGCACGTGCTGGCCCGTCTCGACCATGCGCCGCGCCTTTTCGAGCATTAACCGAGCGATCCGCAGGTGGCTGGCCACGTCCTGGTCGTTGCTCGAGGACACCACCTCGCCGTGAACCGTGCGGCGCATCTCGGTAACCTCTTCCGGACGCTCATCGACCAGCAGGACCATCATGTACAGGTCGGGGTGGTTGGCGGCGATACCGGCCGCCATCTGTTGCAGGAGAACGGTCTTGCCGGTTCGTGGCGGGGCGGCGATCAGGCCGCGCTGCCCTCGGCCGATGGGCGTCATCAGGTCCACAACACGCATGGACAACGGGCCGCCGGGCGTCTCAAACCGCACCCGCTCCCGCGGGTCGATGACCGTCAAATCGTTGAAGGAGGCCAACTCGGAGTAGGCCCCCGGCTCCAGCCCGTTGACCGCGCTCACCTCGATGAGTTGCGGGCGAGGTGCCCCCCCACGGTGCTTGCCGTTCCGCCGACCGCTCAGGCCCGCAACCGACTCACCGCCCCGGAGCCCAAACCGCCGGATCACGTCCACCGGCACGAATGGGTCCAACGGGTGAATCGCGTAGTTGCGGCTCGCCGAGCGCAGATACCCCCCGCCCCGCTCTTCCATCTCCAGTGTACCTTCCGCCGACCCTTGCGACATGATGAACCTCGTCAAGCCTCTGCCTGGCCAGGGCAATCCGTAGCCGCGCACGCGGCCCGCACCGTTTTCGGAGACAGAGTTTCGTGTGCGGGCCTGGTGGTGCGAACATCCTGCCCGCCCCAGCAGCCTGGAAGGCTGCACCACAACGAAAGTGCCTGACCAAAACGGCCTTAGGCCGCGCAAAACCCGAACGCCGCGGACACCGAGTCCCGGCTTCCGGAGTACGATGCGATCCAGAGTGGATCAGGGATTGCGGCTGATGGGCGTCGTCGTCCATACCACGGTGGGGCCGCTATGCACCCACCCAAGCCGCGCACACTCAGTATTATAACCGCAAACCCACCCCGTCGCAAAGCGCCCGGCTGGGTAGTCCAGATCCTGGATGCATCCGATGATCCGTGGCATCGGGCAGAGGGCCGGGTGGCCCATCCCCGCCGCGGCGGGGGTGGGCTGGCGATGATCAACGCGTGGGCAGAGCCTGCTTGACCAGCGGCCCCTCCTTCATCCCCATCATCGTGAGCCCCCCTCCCGTTG
>CAZEEJ010000006.1:48168-57380 GCA_964511155.1 uncultured Planctomycetales bacterium
GCGCTGTACGAAGGCGTAAGTGTGAAGGGCCGCGACGAGAAGTCCACCGAGGCGATGTTCTCGCTCAGCACCCGGGTCCCGAAGCGCAGTGCCTGGCCCTTGATCCGGTCCATGAGTTCCTGGCCACCCACCGGCTCCACGACGTCGGCGATCAGCCGCTTTGAGCCGGCGTCGCGGGCGCGCCCGCGGGTTCGTTGCCCAGGTTCAGGCCCAGTTTGTCGCCCAGCGCAACGACCTCCTCCAACACCCCGGGCTCGTTACTGCCGCTGGCCGACGCGAGCTCGTACGCCCGGCGGCATTCAGTGGCCGCCTCACGGTGGTCCTCATCGCGGCTGTCCGGCGTCGCATTGCCCCGGCGGTAGAACCCTTCGGCTACGTGAAGGTGAATCGCGGCGATGGAATCGTCCAGTCCGATGGCCCGCCGCAGAATCGCCAACCCATCGTCGTAACGGCCCAGCAGAATCAGATTCCAACCCAACGTATCCAGCACGTTGGGATCGCGTGGCAGAAGCCGCGAGGCCCGTTGGGCATAGGCAAGCGCCGACTGTGGCTCCTTGAGTTGGTCCATGAGCATGTACGCCAGGTTATTGAGCGCGATCGCATGGTCGGGGTTGAGCTCGAGCATCTCCTCGTACACCTTGCGGGCCGCATCGTACTCCTTGCGCTGGTAGAGGGTGACGGCCAGGGCACGCATGAGGAACAATCGCTCCTCCTGCGCAGCGGGCGTCTCACCCGGCACACTGCCCAACAGGTCCCGAACCGTGTCCAGGAAAGCCTGGTCGCCATCCGGGCCGCGCTGTATCGAGGCCAGGGCGAATCGGGCGGAGCGCTCGTCCGGCCGGGCTGCCAGCCGCTGCTCGAGCGTCTCCCGCGCCGTCTGCTGGCCCAACTGCTCCCGCATGTCCTGCACGATATCGGCGTAACCGATCATCCGACCTGCCGTCGCGTCGAGCGCCTGGTTGTAGAGTTCCAGTGACTGGCTCCGGGCTCCGCGGCCGGCGTAGGCCGCCGCCAACCGGATCACCACGTAGGGCTGGCGGCGCTTTTCGGCAGGCAGCGTCTCGTTCGCGAAACGGATCAAGTCGTCGTACCGCCGCTGCTGCAGGCAGGCCTGGAGGACGCTGTCCACTACCGTGTCGTCGAACCCGCTCTGCCGGGCGGCGTCCACCCCATAGCGGTATGCCTGCTCCCAGTTCCCGGCGGCCAGATGGAGTCGGGCCATCATACTCGACAACAGCGCGTTCTCCGGGTCGCGACGGAGCCGGGCCTGCAGCATGTCCTCGGCGGGTTTATAACGCTTGAGCTTCATGTACAGCCGTTGCAGTTCCTGCACCGCCGTCCACTGGTTGTCATCGTCCGCCAGCACGCTCAGGAGTTCGCTGATGGCCAAGTCGTCGGCCCCCATGTACTCGTGGCAGCGAGCCAGCCGTAGCCGATGCTGGTATTCGAAGCCCTTGGGCTGCAGCCCTTTGGCGGTCCGGTAGTCGGCCAACGCGTCCTGCCAGAGGCTCCGTCGATAGTTGATATCACCCCGCTTGAGATAGGCGAGGGCATCGTCCGGCCGCTGGTTCACGTACTCCGTGATGTATTCGAGCGCCTGGTTCAGCCGTCCTGCGATCGCGTGGTAATCGCTCTGCGCCAGCAGAATGAAGGGGTCGTTGAATTTCGTCCGGTAAGCCTCCAGCTCCTTCTTCAGCTCCTCGTCGCGGGTGACGTCACGCGCTTGCAGCATGGCGTCGAGCGCGATCCGCTGGGCGATCCGTTCATCCTCGACCAACTGCGCGGTGCGGGCCGCAGCCAGGGCCTTGCGGGCCCACTCCTCCGCCTGCTCGAACCGGCTCGTGTTCAGGAAGTAAGCCGCGATGTTCCGACACACCGAAGCGGTTGGCGAGAAGCCGGCCGCGGCCACGTGGGCCTCGTCCACGGTCTCGAATGTCGGGGCGTTCGGCCCGCCCGCCATGGCCAACTCCGCCAGATGGCTGGCCAGCAGCAACTGCACCGCCGCCTGACGGGGCCCGGGCTCCGGCTTCCCGTCGCCGCCGATCTGGGTAATGAGCTCGGTCAGCATGCGTGTGGCCGCCTCGGACTCCGGCGGTTGCATCCTCCGCAGGAACGCCACGTAACGCTGCAGGATGAGCATCTCCTCCGGCGCCAACCCGCGGCATTCCTCGTAAAGCGCACGGGCCGCCGCGTAGTCACCCGCCCGCTCATACAGGTCCGCCAGTTGCAGCAGGTTGTTCAGGTCATGAGGATCAGTTTTGCGCAGGGTCTCACGCCGCGCAATACCCTGCTTGGGATCGCGGGCATCCTGCTGGCTCTGCAATTCCTCACGCACCCAGGGGTGATCGGGCGCAATCTTGGCACAAAGTTGCAGGTATCGCTTCTTGGCCTCCTCATCCCCACGCTGGGCCGCCAACGAAGCCAGCGTCACCGCCGCCAGGGCGTTGTTCGGGTTCAGACGCAGGGCCTCCTCGAACGCCCGGTTCGCGTCTTCGAGTTGACCCAACTGCGCCAACGCCCGCCCCAGCCAGGCATGGCCCTGCGAGTAGGTCGGGAACTCCGCCAGGCCCGCCCGGAAGGCCTGCACCGCATCCTGCAGGTGGTTCGGCTGATCGGTCCGGGCCGACAGCAAACGCCCCCGGTAGAAGTTCCCGGCCGCCCGGTCGATACCCAACGCCGTCGCCTTGCTCGCCAGTTCCTCCGCCAGCGCCCAGTCCTCGAGCCGCAGAGCGGTCACGAACATCACCTCGATCACCCCTGCGTCGTCAGGCTTGAGCCGGTAAGCCTCCTGCAACTGGGCCATGGCATCCTTGTCCCGGTCGGGCAACTGCGCGTACAGGCGGAACAACTCGATCGCCCGGGCGAATGGGTCTTCGCCGCGCTTGATCAGCTCTTCCATCCGTTGCAGCTTGTCCTCATCGCTGGCATCCGCCTGGGCCAGAACCCTGAACCGCTCGATCATCGCGAGGATCTGGCGATACTGCTCCTGCGCCGCAGGCTGCGTAGCCGTCGCCGGCTCGGCCAGCTTCGCCTGGGCTATCGCGTGTCGCTCCTCAAGAATCTGCTGCAACTCGGGCCCCCGACCCGGTGTCTCGCTGAGCAGCATGCCCAGATAACGCAGGGCCACCATGTTCAACGGGTCCGCATCCAGCACCTCCCACAACAGCCGCTCCGACTCGGCCAGCAATCGCAGATCGCGATCTTCGCCCGAGCCCGCCTGCAGACGGTAGATCGCCGCCCGCTGCAGCTTGTCCGGGATGCTGTCCGCGGTATCCGTCAACCGCTTCTGCAGTTCCTCAACCTTGGCCCAGTTCTTCTGGAGCTCATAGACCCGAGCCTGAGCCAGCAAAGCGGTCCGGTTGCCCGGATCCAGTTCCAACGCCCGGGCCGACGATTGCAGGGCCTGGTCCAACTGGTCCGTCTGAGCCTGCAGCGAGGCCAGGTTCGCCCAACCCGCCGCATTGTTGGGGTAGGCCCGCACCACCACGCGCAGCGCTTCCTGGGCCGGTCCGATTTCGTTCACCTGCATATAGAGCTGGGCCAGGTACTGCTTGATCTCCGGCACCGCCTCGGTCACCAGTTTCTCCGCCCGCTCCATCGCCTTGATCGCCGCGAACTCGTCACCCTTCAGCATCAACAGGCGACCGCGCATGAACAGCACGTTGGGATCCTCTTCCCCGGAGTCGGCCACCTGTTCCGCGTAGAGATCCTCCAGTCGGGCGATGACCTCTGAGACGGCAGCCTCGGCACCCTCCCGCCGTTGCCGGGCAATCTCCGCCTGCAGCATCCCGAACCGGAACATCTCACTGCGCACCGCCGCCATCAGCCACTTATTCCGCGCCCCCAGGTACCCCGTGCGCTGAATGCCACGCTTTTGCCGGGCCTCGAGCGTCTTGTAGGCCTTGTCATAATCCTGCCGCCGCTGGTCGGCGTGCAGCCGGGCCAACCGCAGATAGGCCTCGTAACCGTCCGGTTCGATCTGGATCGCCTGCCGGTAGTACCCTTCCGCCTTCGCCCAGAACTCGTCTGCTTCCGTTTGCTGCTGGGCCTCGTCCGTCGCCGTCGAGAGCTTCAGCGCCCAATACTCGGCCACCCCCAGCAGGTTATCCACCTCCGTCGAGCCCAGGCGAATCGCCTCCTCCAGGCACCGCAAAGCCTCGCCATCCCACTTGGCGACCTCCTCGCGCAACCCGGCCAGCTCCGTCGCCCCCGCCCGGGCCGATATCTGCTGACGCAGCTCCTGCTGCCCAATGTTGCGCTTCAACAGGAAGAACCGCCCCCGGCGCCGCCACGCCTCCGCCGAAACCTCCGGATCCTCGGGCAGGTGGGCCATCAACTCATCCAGCGTCGCAACCGCCTTCTCTACCTGGCCTTCCTGGTTGTAGTGCAGGGCGAGGCTCTCCGCGTAGCGCGGCTTACCCTTGTCCGCCTCGAACGCTTCCACCAGACGCTTCTCGCCCTCCTCCAGATTTTCTGGTCGGACTTCCCGCTGGTTGATCAGCGCCAGGCCCATGGCGTGCAAACCCGCCGGGTTCTTCGGGTTCATCCGCAGCAGCTTCTCCGCCTCCGTCTGCACCTGGCTCCAAGTCGCCTGACGTAACGTAATACCCTCTAAGAAGAAGTCCACAATGTTCTGCTGCGCCCGCTCGTTGCTTGGATCCTCGGTGATCACCTTGGTCCACAGCCCCAACGCCTGCCGCGCGTCCCCCGAAGCCAGGGCCAGCTCACCCGCCAGCACCAGGTACCCATTGGCCGTCCCCGAATCCAGGTTCGCCGACCGCGCCCGCACGTACGCCCGCTCGTACCATTTGGATGCCGCCGCGAAATCCCCCTTGGCCCGGGCCTGTTCCGCCTGCTCCACCGCCGGCCCGGGGTCCCGCTTGGGCAGCACCGACCGGAGCATCACCACCGCCGCTCCCGTCGTGATCACCATCCCCGCGATCGTCAGGCTCACCACCAGTTTCTTGTTCAGTCGTTGTGCCATGTGTGGGTTCTCAGTTAACCGACTCGGTTTGATCGGCCTGCTCGGCTTGGATCACCTGTTCCCAATCCGGCCAATGGTCGCTCAGCAGAACGGGCAGAACCGTCTGCAGAAAGCGTTCGCCCGCCGCGACCGCCGCTTCCGGGGTTGGCAGGCGATCAGACACGCCAAAGGTAAGCTCCAGCTTGCTGAAGTAGCCATACGCGTGCTTCGGGTCGGCCAGCACCTGCTGCACGCACCGCCGGTGGGGACAGAACTGGCCGTTCGTGTGGAACGTGTACATCACGACCGGACTGTACCCCCCCTGCCGCGACGAGGCCTCGAACTCCAGGATCTGGACCGGCACGACCACGCCCGCCCCCAGAGCCGGCACCGACACGTCCAGGAAGCGCGCGTCCTTGATGGCGTACCCGGCCCCGCCCACGTAGCACTCCTCCGGCACGTGGGGCACCTGATCCGGCTTGCCGGTGTAGTAGGTGATGAACAGCAGGATATAATCCTCCGGCCGTTCCGGCCCCGGCCGCGAGGTGTCCCGCAGATACCACTGGATGTACTGGTCGGTGCCCAGTTGGTCGAGTATTTCAGCCTTGATCTGGGCCGCGTGCACGAGTTCGTACGGCCCCAGCTTCTGTTTATCCAACAAGGCCAGCGATTTCTGCAGCGGGAGGGCGAGTTTGCGATGCTGCCACCCGAGCAGGCTGCCGAGAAGCTGAAAAGTAAGCGCGAAACTCAGCAGCAAGGCCGCGCACACCACGAACCCACGGTTGGCCAGGATCTCTCCGATCAGCCCGCCCCGGGAGTCGCATGCCGGCTCATCATGAGCGTTACCCGCCGGCTCTAAGTTCATGTCTCAGCCGCCCTTCCGTTCTGTGGGGTCCGCTGGTTCAGAGGCATGCGATCGGGCGACGCCGACCCCGACAACCGGCGGAACATCAACCACCACTTCATAACTGGTCGGCGGTCGCAGCCGGGAGCCCGCGCCTGCCCGTGCAGGCTATCATCGGCCGTCCGTTACCGCAAGACCAGCTTGGCACCAGGGTTACCCGTCCCGGCAGGGCCGCTCGGTACCCATAGACGTGTTCTATCTTACGGGGCCTCCCCAAAAAAGTTCAGCCGCCGCCCACGCAGTCCGATAAGAGAAGTGGATATGCGGATTCACTCTGCCGAACAGCGTCCCTCATGCGTGATCGTCGGCGCCGGCGGCCACGGCCGCGTGGTGCTGGACATTCTTCTCTCGGGCCGGCGGTATCGGCCCATCGGGTTTCTGGACTCCAACCCAGCCGTGCATGGCCGCCGAATGGACGGCCTGCCCATCCTCGGTGACTTGACCGCTCTGGCCGACCTGCGACGCCAGGGCGTGGGCCGGGTCATCGTGGCCATCGGGGACAACGGCGTCCGCCGCGCGTTCGCCCAGCGGATTGAGGAGTTCGGCCTGGAACTCATCAACGCGATTCACCCCTCCGCCAACCTCGCCCACAACGTCACCCTCGGGAAGAACGTCGTCGTCGCCGCCGGTGCCCTGGTGTGCGCCCATTGCCAGATCGGCGATTCGGTCATCCTCAATACGGGGTGCATCGTGGATCATGAGTCGATGATCGGCACGGCCGCCCACATCTGCCCGGGAGCCAAGCTGGCCGGCCGGGTCACCGCCGAGTCCGGGGCCTTCGTGGGCATCGGAGCCACCGTCCTGCAGGGCCTGCGGATCGGCTGCGAGGCCGTGGTCGGCGGCGGAGCGGTGGTCATCGAGGACGTCGAGCCGCTGACCACCGTGGTCGGGGTGCCGGCCCGCCTGCTGCACACCGTTCCGGACTACGAGGCCTTTGCCCAAATGCTCACCCCGCCTTCGCTGCGCCAGCCCGTGGCCTCCGGCGCGACCTGACTGGCCCGCAGACCATCGGTCCTGCCCCAACCCAGGGATAACCGGCCCGCCAGAGGTCGTCCGGGTGATGCGGGCGGTTGCTGGCGGGCCGGTTATCCCTGGGCTTGCCCGATCCCCGATCCCCGATTCCCGAGCCCGGATCCCCGATCCCTGAGCCCCGATTCCCGCCCCCCGATCCCTGATCCCCGATCCCCAACCGCCGACCCCCGACCCCCGCATGTTGCGTGTTATATAGCGCTACCGGTAAGATCATGGCATGGGCACGTCGCGACCCAGACCGTCCAAGTTGCCGCATCGTACCCCACGCAGCGTCCATCTCCAGCGACGCGTGGCCGACGCCCTGCGCGAGCGCATCGAAACCGGGACACTCCCGCGTGGTTCCCGGCTACCTCCCCTGCGAACCACGGCCCGGGAGTTCGGCGTCAGCACGATGACCGTCTGCAAAGCGATCGAGCTGCTGGAGCGCGAGGCATGCATCCATCGCATCCCCCAGCTTGGCGCGTTCGTGGGACCGGTTCCCGGCGGACGCTCAGCGGCCACGGCCACGCAGAAGCTGGTGGCCTTGGCGGCCGCCGATCTGGGTGGGATCTTCAACATGGCCGTCGCTCGCGGCATCGGCAAGGCCTGTCGAGCCCACGGCTGGACGCTCCAGATCTATGACGCGCATCTGGATTTCGATATGGAAGCCGGCAACCTCCTCCGAATCTTCGAGAGCGGATTGCGGGGCGTGATCGTGATGACCTTCGGCCGGTCGGAGCACGTGGCCGCGGTGATCGAGCTCCAGTTGGCCGGCTTCCCGGTGGTGCTGGTGGACCAGATCCCTCCCACCGTCCAGGCCGATCTGGTCGAATCGGACCACGAGGGCGGCGCCTACCGAGGCGTCAAGTATCTGCTCGATCATGGACACGATTGCGTGGTCATGCTCAGCCACCCACCGGAGTCCTCCTCCATCGCCGCCCGCGTCCGCGGCTATGAAAAGGCCCTGCGCGAGGCGGGCCTGGAGCCGCGACCGGAATGGCGCGTCTGGACCGACCAGGCTGTCCATCTGGCCGGCAGCCGCGAGAATCGCCCCTGGCGCGGCGGATGTGAAGCGATCCTCCCGCTCCTGCGGAACGCACGGCCGCCCATCGCCGTCCTGGCCATCGACGCCTATACGCAATGGGGCGTGTACAAGGCCTGTGCGGAGCTGGGGCTGCGTATCCCGCAGGATGTGTCCGTCGTCGGGTTCGACGACTCCGAGGTGGCCCACGCGATCGATCCGCCCATGACCATTATCGCCCAGCGCACCGACGAGATCGGGCGTGCGGCGGTGGAACTGCTCGAACGGCAAATCGCTGCGGCGGCCAATGGGCAGACCCCGCGGCAAACCTATGCCCACGTGATCATCGACGTCGACCTGGTGGAACGCCGCTCCGTGGCCCGCGTCAGCGGCGGAGGGCACGTGACCATCCCCGCGGTTGGTGGATGACGTCGAGCCCTCTTTACGCCTCACACACGAGCCGCCTGAACATGGACACAGAGACTATCCGGGTGGCCAGGAGTTTGCGCGCCTCTGTGAAATCTCGGTCCGATGTAATCAGGAAGTCGGCTTGCCCAGTCAGAGCACAACTCAGGAACTTGGCATCCGCAGGATCCCGAGGAAAGGCCACTTCGACGGGAATGCTGACGAGTACGGTCGCGCGTTCCAGAAGGTTGAGCCAGCGAGTCAGCAGATCGGCAGGCAAATCGAACTTCGGTCGACTCAGTACCTCGCGGTATTCCGCGAGAATGGCCTCCGAGGCAAGCCACTGAATGTCCGGCCGCTCCACCACATACATGAGCACCCGTTCCGGGTCACGGTTTCTGAGGGCGGCCGAAACCAACACGCTGGTATCAATGACCACCTTCATCGGCCGGCCCGGTGCGCAGCCAGTTCGGCAGCGATTTGCTCCTCAGTAACCATCTGGGCCGCAGGCAGGGCTTGCGTGGCCCGCAACAGATCGTCCAATTCGCTCCGAATCGCTCCCGCATCGCGTTCCGGAGCCTGGATAACTACCTCGACCTGCTCACCTACATTGAAAGGCACATCGTCGAGCACAACCCGCCCAGGCTCCTGCACGGTCAGATAACGTCGGTAGGCGGCCATGATACCCGTCCTCCAAAGTGCCGATCCTTCGGCATTCAACCCAACAATGCCATTATAGCACAAACCAATCAGGGCTGGGCCTCTGTAGCCGCTGTTTGTGCACGCATAGCTCGTTTTTCGGAATCTTTGGCGTCTTGCGCTCGGGCGATTGGGTTGTTTCCGGCTCACGCGTAGCTGTGCAGACCGGTGATGAAGAAGTTCACCACGATCCAGTTGAAGAGCATCAC
>CAZEEJ010000007.1:0-22066 GCA_964511155.1 uncultured Planctomycetales bacterium
GGGTGCGCGGAAGGGGTTTGGAGCGTACGTCCGTGCGGTCGGGGAGCCGGCGTTTGCGCGTATGGCCATCCTGGAGGCAAAGACCCTCTTGTTCACTGAACTGGTTCAACTGGTAGAGTCTTTTGGAGCCCGGCGGGTTCTGCTGGTCGGCGACCTGATCCTCGACCGGTACGTGTACGGCGATGCCGAGCGCATCAGCCCGGAAGCTCCCGTACCGGTGTTGTGCAAGCGAAGCGAGGAAGAGCGGGTCGGCGGGGCCGGCAGCGTGGCCGCCAACCTGCGCGAGTTGGGCGTCGGCGTGCTGTGCTGCGGCGTGGTCGGGCTGGACGACACCGGCCATCGGCTGCGGGCCCTGCTCGAAACCCAGGGGGTGAGCACTCGGGCGATCGTCTCGGTTCATGATCGTCCGACGACAACCAAGACCCGCTTCGTGGGCCTGGCTCAGCACCGGCATCGGCAGCAGTTGATCCGTGTGGATGAGGAGGTGACGCGGCCGTTGTCGGCGGGGGACGCCCAGCGGCTGGAGAACCTCGCGCTCTCGGCCATCCCGGACGTAGCGGCCATCTGCCTGGAAGACTACGGCAAGGGGCTGCTCAGCGAGAAGTTCTGCCAAACGATCATCCGAGCGGCCGCCAAGGCCGGCAAACCCGTTTTCATCGACCCGGCCCGCTTGACCGACTACTCCCGTTACCGCGGCGCGACCATCCTCACGCCCAACCGCAGCGAGTTCCAACTGGCCACGGGTTGCGAGGACGCCGGCTTGGCCACCATCCAGGGCGAGACGAATCGCCTGCTGGAGCGGTGCGAGCTGGCGGGCCTGCTGGTGACGCTGGATCGCGAGGGCTGCCTGCTGGCCATGCGGAACCAATCGCCGGTGCATCTGCCCACGCGCCCGCGGGCGGTGTACGACAACACGGGTGCGGGCGACGCAGTCCTGGCCATGCTCGTGGCCGCCCGGGTGGCCGGGGCGACCTGGGAACAGGCGGCACAGCTCACCAACGTGGCCGGCGGGCTGGAGGTGGAGAAGTTCGGTTGCATCCCCATCACCCGCGATGAGGTCATTGCCGACCTGCGTCTCACCGCGGGTGCCGCCGGGGGCAAACTCCGCCAGCGTCAACAGCTTGCCGCCGAACTCGCCCTGCGCCGCAACCGCGGAGAAACCGTGGTGTTCACCAACGGCTGCTATGACCTGTTGCACGCGGGACACATCCGATTTCTTGATCGGTGTCGGCAACTGGGCAGCGTGGTGGTCGTCGGTCTGAACTCGGACGCTTCGGTCCGGGCTCAGGGCAAAGGCGGCGACCGCCCGATCGTGCCCCAGGACCAGCGAGCCGAGGTGCTCGCCGCCCTGCACACCGTCGATTACGTCGTGCTCTTCGACGAGCCCACCCCCAAGGAAGTGATCGAGGCCCTCAGCCCGGACGTGCTGGTCAAGGGCGAGGACTGGGCAGAGCGTGGCGTCGTCGGGCGCGAGCACGTGGAAGCCCATGGCGGGCGCGTGGTTCTGGTGCCTCTGACCCAGGGTTGCAGCACGACGGGCATCATCAACCGCATCCAGCGAGGGAGACCGTGATGAGCGATCCATTCACTGAGGGCCTGCGCGACCACCGGCGGCTGGCCGAATGGCTGCCCAGCCAGGTGCCGTTGCTGCGGGCGATCGGCGAACTGCTGATCGAGGCCCTGGCCGCCGAGCGGCGCGTGTACGTGTGTGGCAACGGAGGCAGCGCCGCCGACGCCCAGCACATCGCCGCCGAGTTGATCGGCCGGTTCAAGCACGACCGCCGGGCGCTGCCCGTCGTAGCCCTGACCACGGACACGTCCGCGTTGCTGTCGATCGCCAACGACTACGGCTTCGAGCAGGTGTTCGCCCGGCAGGTCGAAGGGCTGGTACGGCCGGGCGACGTGGTCTGGACCCTGTCCACCTCGGGGAATTCGCCCAACGTGCTGCGGGCCGCCCGGGCCGCCCGTGAGCGTCAGGCACGGGTCATCGGCTTCACCGGCCGCGGAGGCGGGCAGCTCGCCCCCCTCTGCGATCTCTGCTTCTGCGTCGATCATGAGACCAGCGACCGTATTCAGGAGATCCACCAGGTCGCCTACCACCTGCTCTGCGACCTCGTCGAGGAACACTTCCGCACCCGCTAGCCCTTGTCAGGCCGGGGCCGCTGTCGTATAGTGGCCGGTCGTGGACGACCATCCGGCGCCTGGTCGATGGGGACATTGAACACGACGGGGCCGCCCCGGGCTCGGGCGCCCGCATTATGGAGAGAAAACGCAATGCGTCTTGGACCTCGGCTGACGGCCCTTCGGAGCTGGCTGTACCTCATCGGATCGGGTGCGTTCGTGGCGGCCACGGGTACGGACTGCCTGCCCACAACTGCCGACATCCAGGCGGCGGTGGCGAGCAACATCATGGGCGGCATCACCGCCATCATCGACGCCATCTTCCTGGCCATCGGCAACGCGCTGCTCAACCCGATCACCCCCGGCATCAATGGCTGACAGCCTCGACGCCAGCGGCTGAACCCGGCCAGCAGCCCGGTGTCGCATGCAGGTTCCCCGTGTGCCACTGCTCTGTGAGCAGTGCGGTGTGGCACCGGCGTCTCGCCGGTGTCCGGCCGCCGCGGGAGGCGGCCGCTACGTGTGCCACTGCTCTCTGAGCCGTGCGGAACGCGTGCACGCTCCCGACCCCCAACTCTCGTCTCACTCATTACTCATTACTCATCCCCCCGCCCCCTCACGTCTGCTCGACCGCGCCGTCGCCCTGGGTGGTCCGCAGCAGCTCGACGAACTTGGCGATGGTCGGCGTAAACAGCTTTCGCTGACGATGAATGATGCCCACCGGCCGGCACAACCCGGATGCGACCAGCGGCACGGCCACCAGGACGCCACGCTCGATTTCCCGCCGCACCGTGGGCTCCGGCAAAATACTCACCCCCGCTCCGATCTGGATGGCCTCCTTGATCGTCTCGATGTTGTCGAACTCCATCACCACGCGGAGGGTCACCTGGTTCTCGCGAAGGTGCCGGTCCAGCTCTTTGCGGATGATCAGGTCATGATCGAAGGCCACAAAGTTCTCCCCGCGCAACTGGGCGATGACCGCCTTCTTCAGTCGGGCCAGATGGTGCTCCGGATGGCAGACCAGTACCATCCGCTCAGACCGCAGGGAGAGAACGGTCAGTCCACGGCTGGCGACCGGGTAGGAGACAATGCCCAGGTCGGCCTCCTCGTTGATGACCGCCTCGTAGACCTTGTTCGGTCGGAGGTACTCCAGTCGCACCTTGGCCTTGGGATAGCGGCTCATGAACTCCTGCATGCACCGGCTCATGTCGTGGAGCCCCACCGAGTAGATCGCCGCCACGCGAATCACCCCGGCGACTTCCTTGCGGAGCGAGCGGACTCGGCCCTCGACTCCGTCGTAAGTCTGCAGAACCTCCTTCAGCCCCTCGTAGCAGACTTCCCCCTCCGGCGTGAGAACGAACGGCCGTTTGGTCCGGTCGATGAGCTGTACGCCCAGGTGCTTTTCCAACTGCTGTACCGCCTGGCTCACCGCCGACTGGGTGATGTGATTGAGCGTCGCGCAGCGCGAGAAGCTCTGGCAGCGGACCACGTCGCAGAACACGCGTAGCGTCTCAAGCGTCATGACGACATTCTACCTCACTACTATCAGGGCCGCCTAATGTTAAGTATCAGTGATTTTATGCTGGACTCAGCTTCATAATCCATTATACTGTGTCCACCGCCGTGCGCCTCACGGAGACGGAGCGTGTACTTCTCGTGAAGGCGAGTGAACTGCGGATCACGCGACGGGGTGTGCCGGCCCGGGCGGAGCGGCCGGTCTCCTGACCGACCCGACCCCTCCGACGGGGAGCGCATCCGTCGCCTACAGGCAAAGGGAGGAACCCAAACGTGTCTTACGCAACCGACGTCCTCAACACGGTGCTCAAGCGCAACGCCGGCGAGCCCGAATTCCATCAGGCGGTCCGGGAGGTCCTCGAGTCGCTCGAGCCCGTCTTCGAACGCCACCCCCAGTACCAGAAGCACCGCATCCTGGAGCGTTTCACCGAGCCCGAGCGCGTGGTCATGTTCCGCGTGCCCTGGTTCGACGACCGCGGCAACGCCCAGGTGAACCGTGGGTTCCGCATCGAGTTCAGCAGCGCGATCGGGCCCTACAAGGGCGGGCTGCGGTTCCACGCGACGGTGAATCTCGGCATCCTCAAGTTCCTGGCGTTCGAGCAGATCCTCAAGAACTCGCTGACCACCCTGCCCATGGGCGGCGGCAAGGGCGGCTCTGACTTCGACCCCAAGGGCAAGTCCGACAACGAGGTCATGCGTTTCTGCCAGTCGTTCATGACCGAGCTTTACCGGCACATCGGGGCAGACACGGACGTGCCGGCCGGCGACATCGGCGTGGGCGGCCGCGAGATCGGCTTCCTGTTCGGACAGTACAAGCGGATCACCAACCGGTTCACCGGCGTGCTGACCGGCAAGGGACTCAACTGGGGCGGCTCGCTGATCCGCCCCGAGGCCACCGGGTACGGAGCCGTCTACTTCGCCGAGGAGATGCTCGCCCGCCGCGGCGACAGCATGGAAGGCAAAACCTGCACCGTGTCCGGCTCGGGTAACGTCGCCCAGTACACCGTCGAGAAGATCATCCAGCTTCGCGGCAAGGCCGTGTCGCTTTCCGACTCCACCGGCACCATTTACGACCCCAACGGCATCACCGAGGCCAAACTGGCCTACGTCATGGAACTCAAGAACGTACGCCGCGGCCGCATCAAGGAGTACGCCGAGAAGTTTCGCGGTGTCGAATATCGCGAAGGCGCTTCGCCGTGGGGGATTAAGTGCGACTGCGCCTTCCCCTCCGCCACGCAGAACGAAATCAGCGGCCAGGACGCCCAAACGCTGGTCAAGAACGGCTGCTTCCTCGTGGCCGAGGGCGCTAACATGCCCACCGAGCCGGAAGGCGTGGACGTGTTCCTCCAGAGCGACGTGCTCTACGGACCGGGCAAGGCAGCCAACGCCGGCGGCGTCGCCGTTTCCGGCCTGGAGATGGCCCAGAACTCGCAGCATACCTACTGGACACGCGAAGAGGTGGACCAGCGGCTGCACATCATCATGAAGGCCATCCATACGAACGTGGCCCAGACGGCCGAGGAGTACGGCAAACCCGGCAACTACGTGCTCGGGGCCAACATTGCCGGCTTCGTCAAGGTCGCCGACGCCATGCTCGACCAGGGGCTCGTGTAGGCCGCCGCTCGTTTGCGGCTTCGCTCGGAAGGAAACCGGCTAAGAGTGCGTCCTAAAACCCTGTAGCGGCGGCCCCCCGTGGCCGTCGGGCACCGGCGAGACGCCGGTGCCACACCGGTTTTAGGACTCACTCTAACTCGCCGATGACATGAAATCGCCGAGCTCCGTGACCACGGCCACACCGTGGGCCGTCAGGAGTTGCACCGCCCTGTCGGGGTCATCGAAGCGGAACACGAGGACGGCACGATCGCCCTTGCGGGCGGTAAAGGGGTAGACGTACTCAACGTTGAGGCTCTCCCTCTCGATGACGGCAAGGACAGCGTCGAGTCCCCCGGCCCGATCGGGCACCTCCACGGCCACGACATCCGTGACGTTGACCACGGCGCCGGCCTTCTCAAGCACGGTCCTGGCCCGCTGAGCGTCGAGCACGATCAGCCGCAGGATGCCGAACTGCTCGGTGTCGGCCAACGACATGGTCAGAATGCTGATACCCGCCTGAGCGAGAACGCGCGTGGGCACACGCAAAGCCCGCGGTTTGTTCTCCAGGAACAGGGACAGTTGTTGAATCTTCATGGTCGGGCTCCGTGCTGATGCAGGGCCCGTTGGACACGACCCTGCGTAGACCAAGATTATCGGCCGGCGGAGACGGCTACAAGCTCCGCTGATCGAGTACCCGCCGGGCTTTGCCCTCGCTGCGCTGGATCGTATTCGGTTCGACGAGCCGCACCTGGGCCCGTAATCCAAGCGTGTGCTCGATCGCCTGGGCGATCCGCGTCTGCAGGTGCTCCAGTGCGCTGATCGTATCCTTGAAGATGTGCGGCGTGACCTCGACGCGCACCTCGATCCGGTCCAGGCCTTTCTCGCGGGTGAGGACGATCTGGTAATGAGGCAGGGTGCCCTCAACGCTGAGCAGCGCGACTTCGATCTGCGAGGGAAAGACGTTCACGCCCCGGATGATGAACATGTCGTCGCTGCGGTGGGTGATGCGGCGGACACGGCGCAGCGTACGACCGCACCCGGACGGCCCCGGCAGGAACGCGGTGATGTCGTGCGTACGGTATCGGATGATGGGCATGGCCCGCTTACTCAGCGTGGTGAGGACGAGTTCGCCCTCCTCGCCCTCGGGTACGGGTTGGTCCGTGTCGGGATCCACGATCTCAGGATAAAAATGGTCCTCGAAGATCAGCAGACCGTCTTGCGCTTCGGTTTCGGAGGCCACGCCCGGGCCGATGATCTCGGACAGACCGTAGATGTCGTACGCCTTGATGCCTGCCCGGCTCTCGATGTGCCTGCGCATGCCGTCGGTCCAGGGCTCGGCCCCGAAGACGCCCGCCCGCAAAGGTAATTGCCGGAAATCGATACCGAGTTCCTCGGCCCGCTCGATCAAATGGATGAAGTAGCTCGGTGTGCAGCAGATAGCGGTCACGCCGAAGTCCTTCATGACCATGATCTGGCGGTCGGTGTTGCCGCCGGAGATGGGGATGACGGTGGCCCCCAGGGCCTCCGCGCCGTAATGGGCCCCCAGTCCGCCGGTGAACAGGCCGTACCCGTATGCGTTCTGGATGATGTCCCCGCGATGCAGGCCGCAGGCCGCGAACGTGCGGACCATGACGCTCGACCACACCTGCAGGTCCTCGCGGGTATAGGCGACCACGATGGGCTTGCCCGTCGTGCCGCTCGAGGCATGGAGACGCACGATCTCCGACATCGGGCTGGCGAACAGGCCGAACGGGTAAGTGTCACGCAGGTCCGTCTTCTGCGTGAAGGGCAGGCGGATCATGTCGTCGAGCGTGCGGATGTCGTCCGGCTTCACGCCGGATTCCCGCATGCGTTCCCGGTAGAGCCCTACGTGTTCATAAGCTCGGCTGACGATGGCTCGCAGCCGGCGAAGCTGCAGATCGCGGAGTTGCGGCAGCGGCAGGTAATCCGGAGCACTCGCCGGATGGAAGCCGCCGGGGGTATCGTTCCATTGTTCGATCATGACTGCTTGATCCTCATCTGCGGGGCAGTTCGGTGGGCCAGGACCAAGGCAACTTGTTGCCGGTCGTCGCCTGCTCTGAACACGTCCATCAACAAGTTGACTCGGTCCTCAGCGAATCGGTACCCCGCCGATTCTGTCACGGCCCCTCTCTTCCCATATCAAATGCCTGGATGTTGATCTCGTGAACCTTCTCCGGCAGGCATGCCCGGATGGCCGTCAGCCAGGTCTGGCGGGCGAACGGCAGGTGCGTGCTGAGCGCGCCCAGCAACGCGACATTGAGGCTTCGCGCGTGCGGCAGGCGGTCGACGGCAACGGCGTCGGGAGCGATCAGCTTCCCGCCGGGCCGCAAGTGGCGGCGGTTGTGCTCGACCTCCTCGGGCGTGAGGACGACGAGGTAATCGGCCTCACCGTCGGGGACCATGGGGCTGAAGACCTCGTCCCCGAAGCGCACGTCGCTGGTCACCGACCCGCCGCGCTGGCTCATGCCGTGGATTTCACTTTTCTTGACCGCCCGGCCTTCGGCGAACGCCACCCGGGCGAGGATGTCCGACGCCTTGAGCACGCCCTGTCCGCCGAGCCCCGCGAAAACAACATTCGTCACCCGGCCGCTCATGCTATTGCACCACCTCCAGTTGGCATTGACCGCCGCCGCCGGCGGCCTGGCGCTCATACTGCTTGATGCGGCCGGCGGCCAACAGGCACGGTCGGCGGGCAATGATCACGCACAGCTCGCCGCTGCCCAGGCACTCGCCGAGCGTGCGTTCAAATCCCGCGGGATCCATAGCCGGATCCACGGTATGCACGCGGGGGATGCCCAGCGACCGGGCCAGGTCTTCAAAAACCACCTTGCCCGTTGCCTGGTGACCCAACGTACGCCCTGTGCCGGGATGCTCCTGGAGCCCGGTCATCGCGGTCGTCCCGTTGTCCAGGATGAGCACCACGTGACCGGTCGGCGGCGGGTTATAAACCATCTCGGCCAAGCCGGTGATGCCGCTGTGCACGAAGGTGCTGTCCCCGATGACGCTGACCACCCGGCGGGCCTCCGCCGGCGGGAGCACATGCCGCAGCCCCAGTCCCACGCTGATGCTGGCCCCCATGCAGACGCAGGTGTCCATGGCCTCGAAAGGCGGCAGCACACCGAGCGTATAACACCCGATATCGCCGCTCACGATAGCGTTGAGCTTGGCTAAAGCGGTGAAGGCCACGCGATGCGGGCAGGCGTTGCACAACTGCGGCGGCTTGCCGCGCGGAGGCGGGGGCTCGGGGGTCGTGTCGTTCGCCAGGATCCGACGGACCCGAGCGACGTTGAGTTCGCCGAAGCGGTACATCTCCGGTTTGCCGGTGACCTTGCCGCCCGCCGCCCGGATGGCATCATGCAGGTACGGGTCGCCCTCCTCGATCACCACGCAACGCTCCACCGAAGCAACGAATCGCAGAATCGCCTCCATGGGCAGCGGGTAAGTCAGAGCGAGCTTGAGCACGCGGGCCTGCGGTGCCGCCTCCCGCACGTGCATAAAGGCTACGCCCGAAGTGACGATGCCCAGGGCGTTGTCGCCGGGCCACTCCCGATGCAGGCCGGATGGCTCGCCCCAGGCGGCGATCTCCGCAAGCTTGCGACGCAACCGGCCGTGTGCGGGCCGGGCATAGGCCGGGATCATGACCCGACCCTGAATGTCGCGCTGCCATGCGGGCGGAGCGATCGGTCGCGGCAACGCCCTTCGCTGAACAATGGTCTGCGAGTGGCAGACACGCGTGGTCATCCGCAGCAGGACCGGGAGGCGCCAGCGTTCGGACAGGGCGAGGGCCTCGGCGGTGAGGTCGTAAGCCTCTTGCGAGTCGGCGGGCTCGAACATGGGCACGCCGGCGGCCACCGCATAGCGGCGATTATCCTGCTCGTTCTGGCTGGAGGCCATCCCCGGATCGTCGGCGGAGACCACGACCAGACCACCGGTGACGCCGGTGTAGGCGGCGGTAAACAGCGGGTCGGCGGCTACGTTGAGCCCCACGTGTTTCATGGTGACCAGCGCCCGCGCCCCGGCATAGGCCGCCCCCAGGCCCACCTCCAGGGCGACTTTTTCATTCGGTGCCCATTGGGCCTTGCCGCCAAGTTCGTCGAACCGCTCGAGGATCTCCGTTGAAGGCGTCCCCGGATAACCGGTGCCCAGGGCGACGCCGGCGTCAAAGGCCGCCTGGGCCACCGCCTCGTCGCCGTTCAGCAAGCATCGCTCAGCCTGCGTCATCGGGTATTCTCCTCCCCTGCCAGGGCCTGCACGAACCAGTCAGGCGGGCGGACGGGTTTTCCCGTCGCGTCGGCCACGGCGTGCACGGTGTAGCCCGAGGCCACCGGCGCGCCGCTTTCCTCCTGGTGCACGGCGATGTCAAAACGCACCCGTGCCCGCCCGACAAGCTGCGCCGTCGTGGCCACCGCCAGCAGATCGTCGTAGCGGGCCCGGCCCTGGTATTTCACATGGGACTCGATCATCGGCAGGAAGAAACCCCGGTGCTCCATCTGAGCGTACGGCACGCCGAAAGCCCGCAACCACTCCGTTCGCCCGCACTCGAACCATTCCAGAACCCGCGAGTTATAGAATGTGCCCATCTGGTCCGTCTCGCTGTACCGGACGCGGACGGGGATCACCTTGCGCCGCTCTGGCATGGTTGCTGACCAGCTCCTCAAATCGTCGGGGACAAGAAAGGCCCCGCTCCTGTACATCCCGCCGGGGCCTGCGTCGGTCCCGTTTTTGTAGCCGAAACCGGCCCTCGATTCAACCGGCAGCCGCTACCAGGTCCAGATCAACTCCGCGCGCAGGAAGGTCGCGAAATCGTTGTTGGCCTTCGTCCAGTAATCACCGGGGCAGAAGAACTCAGTCCACAGGTGCCCGGTGAGATGACCGGGGATCACCGTGTACTTGAGGACCCAGGTGAGCAGTTGCCCGCGAAACCCGCCACTGCGACTGTACGCGGACAGATCGCGGTGGGTATTCTGGTCGGCAAACAGCAGATGGTAATCCGTGGCCATTTCGATTCGCGGGTGCGGCTGACAGCTCCAACCGATGGTGACGCGATGCAGGTTGCTGGCGTCGCCGATGCGGCCGGTCTCGCCGGCGTTGGTGTAGATGTACATCTCACTCCATCGCGGCCAGCGTCCCCAGAGCAGGTCGAACGCTTCGTTACGCCCGGTCCCGGGGCGGTCACCGGAAAGATACTCGTACTCCAGCCGCAGCCAGTTCCTGTAGCGATCGTTGAAGTGGTAGGCCAGTTGACTGTTGAAGCCGAGTCCTTCGTGCCGGTTGTCATTCCTGTGCCCGGACTGGTGGGCCAGCTCCGCCCGGGCCTTCCAGTGTTCGTCGAACGCATGCCCGACGCGTGCGCCGAAGGTGTAGATGTCGGCGTCGTCGCCGCGCTGCGGGGCGCTGGGCGCATTGGCTGTGGCGTGCTTGTAGATGAAGTACCCGTCCAGCGCCGTACGCGGAACCGACTCGTTATGCACCCAGAGGATCGCTCCCTGCTCATCCTGCTCGGTGATGTAACGCCGGGCGGGAAGCCCGGTAAACGCGTGGACGTGCCGGTCTTTGAGCATGGGGATCCAGCCCTTGCCCTCGGCGTCCATGTCCAGGTAAATCAGATCGATGCGTGTCTTGGCGTCTTCCAGGTCGACGGTCAGACGGATGGCATCGAAAAAAATGGTTCGCGAGCCGTCCAGCGGGCCGCCATCGAACACCAGCCAGCGGTCGCCCATCGCGATTTCCTGCCGGCCGCCGGTGATGGTGATGGGCAGATCAAAGGGCTTCTTGATCTTGAAGTTGAAGATATCGAACAGCGCCTCGCCACGGTCGACGTTCTCGTAGGAATGCGGCTTGGGATAGGTATTGGCCTCCCAGACGATCCGCATGTTGAAGTCGAGGTGCTCACTGGGCGAAAGCGTAGTCCACCATCGCGGACGATAGCGCTGGCGGTGGATCTCATGATTGGGATCGCGGCGGTTGAGCCGGATGCCGTTGTTGAGGTACAGCTCGCGCAGGCGGAGATCGGCTCCCCAGGTCATCCAGGGCAGCGGGTTCTTGGTCGCCTGGATCCAGGCCTCGACGGGATCGTCAGCCGGTTGCGAGGCGACGGGGCGGGCGGCCGGGGCGGCCGGCGGGGACTCATCCGGCGCGGGGGCGGTGGTGACCGCCGCGTCGGCATCGGCCGGCCGGCTCGTCTGACCCGTGACCAGTGTCGGCAGCATGGCGCACATGATGCTCGCTTGCAGCGTGAGGATGTTCCTGGATAGGGTCAGTTCTCTTCCTCGACCTTCCGTTCCTGGGCGATCCACTTCACATCCTCGGCGTGCCCCGTGTCGTCGCCGCGGTTCCAGTTGACGGTCCCGTACATCACTCACAACAGGGCGCTCAACACTGACAGCACGTAAGCCTGCCACACACTCGGGTCTTCGATTCCGAACACCGCAGGCACTCCCGCTTTCCGTCCCCGATGAATCCAACCCGGACGCAGACCGGCCGCGCGCAGCGAAAAGCGGATGCGCTCTTCAGAGGGCCCCCGGCTATCGTCAGGCTTCGAGCTTGAACGGTCGCGCGCGTCCGCGCACGCCTCCCCCCGCGTGCCCTGGGATTCCCCCCGGCTGAGGTTATAACCGGGCGACCCGGGGTTGCAAAGAGGACTTGCCCCTGACTTCGCTTTCACCGGCCTTGACTGGAGGAGGCCACGGCCCTCGCGTATGATGTGCCCAGCAGGTACGGAGAACCGGCCATCTTTTCCGCTGGGGAGGGTCCCATGATCTTGCGAGCCTCTACCGTCCGATTCGAGCAACCTCCTCGTGGTCATGCAACCGCGACGCGAGGTGCGGTCCGCGTGGTACTCGTCCTGCTGCTCGCACCCCTGGTGCTGCTCGCATCTGCGGAGCCCGGCCGGGCTGAGGAACCGCGCATCGAACCGCTCTGGCCGGCTGGGGCTCCCGGGGCGATCGGCGACGAACCGGCCGATCGGCCCACGCTCACCATCTGCCTGCCGCCCGCCGACAAAGCCACCGGCGCCGCCGTGGTCATCTGCCCCGGCGGCGGCTACGGCAATCTGGCCTACGACCACGAGGGCGTCGAGGTCGCCCGCTGGCTCAACTCGATCGGGGCGGCCGGATTCATCTTGCGCTACCGCCACGCCCCCCGCTATCGGCACCCCGCTCCGCTGGAGGACGCCCTGCACGCCATCCGCACCGTGCGCGCCCGGGCGAACGAATTCAACGTACAGCGGTCAAAGATCGGCATCCTCGGCTTCTCCGCCGGCGGGCATCTGGCCTCCACGGCCGCGACGCTCTTCAACGACGGCGACCCCGCCGCCGAGGATCCCACCATGCGCATCGGCAGCAGGCCTGACTTCGCCGTGCTGATCTACCCGGTCATCACCTTTGCTGAACCCTGCCGCCACGTCGGCTCGATGCGCAACCTCCTTGGCCCGGAACCGCCCCCCGCGCTCATCCAACTCCTTTCCACGGAGCGCCAGGTGACGACGCGCACGCCGCCCACCTTCCTGGTGCACACGACCGCTGACAACGGCGTATCTTCCGAGAACAGCGTCCTGTTCTACATGGCCCTGCGACGACTGATGGTCCCGGCCGAGATGCACATTTACGAAGCCGGCCAACACGGCTTCGGCCTCGGCAACCATGAGACACGCGGCAACGCCATGGTCGCTACCTGGCCGCAACACTGCGCCGACTGGCTCCGCCACCGCGGCATCCTGCCCGCCCCTCCGGCCGCAAGCCCTCCCCAAAAGCCCGCGCAGTAATACGGCGCTTCTCAGTGGCGGCCCGCTACCCGTGCACAGTCGTTGCCCCCAACGGGAGTACGCCCAGTCGCAACAAGAGTTGGTCACGCGAAGACGCGACGCACCCTGACCAGCCGGGCCGAAATGGCCGCCCAGACTGTCACCGAGCCCTTGTCTCTTCGCGTAGAGAACGAACGCCGATTCGCCACGAGGGGAGAAGACCGCCGTCGCTGCGTCAGGAGGCACTCGAAGCGGCCTGCGGAGCGGGAGTTCGGGCGGCGCTGGGGCCGTTGCTCACCCAATCGAGAAGACGCATGGCCTCGGTCGGGTTATGGGAAAAGACAGGGCGGGGTTGGGCGGTGTACAGGTGAATGCCCACCTCATGGTATCCGCGCCCCGCATAGCGGCAGAAGCTGGCCAAGCCGGCCAGGAAAACCCTCGGTCGCCCGGCGAGGTTCACTTCGATCTCCACCGGCTCGCCCATGGCGAAGACCCGCCGCACCACCAGGCCCAGCCCGTTCCGCGACAGGTTGCGGGTCCGACCCCTCAGTTGCCCTGCCGTGCTGGAACCGCTGGGCAGGAAGCGAACCACACAGCCAACGCGGAATGGGTGGCGCTCCCGCTCGCGCCGGCAATCCTCATCTGCCTGATCCCCCCCGCTACGACGCGTACCAGCCCGCGAATCGAGTTCGTTCAACAGGTTGTCAATCGCCGGGTAGTCAATGTGCGCAGCCGGCATGTGCTCTCCCCGAAACCCACAAATGATCGTCCAATCCCCGCAAACAAGCTCACCGTGTGCCACTGCTCTTTGGGCAGTGCCGCCAGCGCCGCCATCCACCCGCGCTCCGATTCCTGTGCCCTTCGGCCGCGAACAAGCTCTCTCCGCCTCGTAGCGTCGTTACCGTGCGGGGAGGACGGGCGGCGGACTCAGCCAATCCAATGTACGCAGCGCCTGTGTCGGGTTCGCCGAGAAGATCGGCTTGGCGGCCGACGTCTTCAACTCGACTCCCAGCTCGTGATACCCCCTGCTGGCATACCGGCAGAAACGCACCACGCCACCCATGAACATCGGCGGTCGCCCCGGCAGGACGATTTCGACCTCCACCGGTTCACCCTGGGCGAACACGCGCCGCACCAGCACGCCCAATCCCGTTCGCGAAAGGTTGCGGGTCCGGCCCGGCAGCGCTGAGACCGTCGAGTAACCGGCCGGCAGAAAACGAACCGTGCAACCGCACCGAAACGGATGACGCGGATGCCGCCGCTGGCACACCCAGTAGTCATCCTCCGCCTCGTGGTCCTGCCGCCGATTCGCCCTGATGTCGAGCTCGTTCAGCACGTCATCGAGGGCCTGATAGTCGACTGTCTGAGCTGGCATGACGCACATCCCTCGGAAACACGGGCAAAGGCCCACAACGCATATCGGCTACCGGACCGCCCGGCTTCACACCCTCCAAGCCCACGGGTCGCAGCTCCCCAAGCCCCCGGGTTGCAGCTCCCCAAGCCCACGGGTTGCAACCCGTGGGCTTACCGGCACATGGGGCAAGTACCCCACACCAAACATGCGAAACAAAACATCGCAAGTCAAAGCGAATTGTCCGATCCGGCTCGCATCCGATGCCCAGGTAGTTAGCAAGACGTGATGCGCGATGAACACCGGGTGATCGCCTGTTATAGGACTCAGGACGGCGGGCAACCTCATGTCCGCTCCGGGGACGCGCCGGCCGCGGGAACACCCCCGCCCGCGTTTACATTCCGGCAGCCCAGTGATAATGTTGCCCTGCTACAACGAATAGCGGTGGCCCGTCGGCAGTCCGCAGCATGGAGACACGCAACATGCACCCCACAAAAACGCAAACGATCCGCCTGACCGCAGGTTTGGCCCTCCTGATATCCGGCTGCGCGGGGGTGGATTTCGGCGGTGAGATCCACATCCCCGAGAGCCAGATGCACGTCCTGCCCCCCGCCGGGCCCGACCCGACCCCGATCCTCCTCCCCGGTGACCGGACCTTCAACGTCCACCAGACGGCCGGCAGTCGGATTCCCGGACCCGAGGGCTCCGCCCGCGAAGACGCCGCCGCCCTTCCGGACGGCGCAGCCTTCTGCCTTATCGAAGCCGCCGACGGGGGCTCCGCCAACGCCGAGTTCAAGCTCGGCCACCGCCTCGAAAACCGAACCGACCAGGCGATCACCGCCAACATCCAGGTCGAGTTCGATCTGGCGTATACCATCGCTGCCTCCCCAGAGCCCGTCGGCGGCACCCTGGCAACCGCCAACCTGCACTTGGCCGTGCTCGACGCCCGCAACCGACCTCTGGCCAGCCTGCCCGTGGCCCAGCTCACCAGCGACACCGTGAGTGCCGACTCGACAACCACCGAGCGGCACCGACTCAGCGCCGTCATCGGGCCGCACCGCAACGCGACCATCCTGCTCTACGGCAGGGTGAGCGGCGCCTCGATCTCCGGGCAAAACGCCTCCGCGCGGATGGATGTGAAGAACCTGCGAATGCGGCTGGAGATCACGGAAGGGCCGCCCGCATCCGCCCCGGCCGGCACCGCCGAGCCGTCCCCCGAGCAGTGACCGCTCATGGGGCGGTCTGTCCTCACAAAAAACCTCAACCTGAGGAGGAAAGTAGATGTCCGTCCAAGCCGCCATCGAAACCTTTAACCGGCAGCGGGAGGGCTTCATGGCCGACCTGCTGACCTTCCTGCGCTTCGAGACCATCTCCGCCCAAAGTGCCCATGCCCCGGACCTACGGGCCTGCGCCGCGTGGATCCGCGACCAGTTGGCCGAGGCGGGCTTGAATGCCCGCGTGGCGGACACCGGTGGGCACCCGCTCGTGCTGGCGGACAGTGGTCCGCCGCCGGGCAAGCCGACCGCCCCCACGCTCCTGTTCTACGGGCACTACGACGTGCAACCCATCGGCGACCCAGCCTTGTGGCATTCGCCGCCCTTTGAACCCACCCTCCGCGATGGGGCCATCTTCGCCCGTGGCAGCGCCGACGACAAAGGGCAGGTGATGACCCACCTGGCGGCCATGCGTTGCTGGCGGCAGACGGGAGCCCCCCTGCCGGTCCGCGTCAAGTTCATCATCGAGGGCGAGGAGGAGATCGGCTCGCCCCACTTGCCGCCCTATCTGCATGCCCACGCGGGCGAGCTGGCTTGCGACTACGTCGTCCTGAGCGACACCGCCAAGCTGAACGCCCAAACCCCCGCCCTGGCGTATGCCTCCCGCGGGCTGGTGTACAAGGAAATCATCCTGGCCGGGCCCGCACGCGACCTGCACAGCGGCCAGTACGGCGGCGCCGTGGCTAACCCGGCCAATGTCCTGGCGGACATGCTCGCATCCCTCCGCGACCGTAACGGGCGGGTGACCCTCCCGGGGTTTTACGACGATGTGGTGCCCCTGTCGCCTGAGGAACGCGAGCGTCTGGCGGCGCATGGCCTCAGCGACGCGGATCTGGTCGCCAAGACGGGCAGCGCCGCCCCCTTCGGCGAGGCGGGTTACACCACCGCTGAACGGTGCACCGCCCGCCCCACGCTCGACGTCAACGGGCTGTGTGCCGGCTACACCGGCGAGGGTGCCGCCACGGTCATCCCCGCCACCGCGACGGCCAAGGTGTCCATGCGCCTGGTGGGCAACCAGGATCCCACCGCCGTCTCGCGAGCATTCGACGAGGCGATCCGCCGGGCCTGCCCGCCTACCGTCCGCTTGACGATCCGAAACCACTCCCATTGCGCTGCCTACCTCGGGCCTACCGACTCGCCCGGGATGCGGGCCGCCGCAGCAGCCTTGACCGCCAGTTTCGGCCAGCCGCCCGTCCTGACCCGCGAGGGCGGTACCCTCCCCATCCTCCCCCTGTTCAAGGAGGTTCTCGGGGCGGACAGCCTGATGCTCGGCTTCGCCGTCCCGGAGTGCAATCTGCACAGCCCCAACGAGTTCTTCCACGCGTCCGACTTCGTCGCGGGCACGCACTGCATCCTGCGGTTCATCGAGGAAATGGGATGAGTAGCGGGGATCGGGGGTCGGAGATCGGGGTCGGACCGCTCGCGGTCTCGCACGACCAAGTGCGAAGCCGCAAGCGGCTGCTGCGCGGCACGCCCAACCCACTGATTTCTGTAACATCCGTGTTTTCAGGTTATTATGACCGTTTCTCGCAGCGACACGAACCTGCCCTGGCTCCCCTGCATCCTCGACGAAATGCGGTGCTCCATCGCACCTGCTGGCAAGCGGCCGGTTTTACTGACGCGGGGTCAACGCTTTGGCTACGATGACCGATGATAGAACACCATCTCGGTGTGGCTTCGGCCCCGGGCACCGTCCCTTGACGTTACGTCCCCGGGTTGCCACACTGGAAGCAGGCAGAGCTTGGGCCGATGGCTTGGCTGGCACAACCCCGCGGTGCCGTGGAGTGCGTGCGGGGTGGTTAGGGAGACCCCATATGCGAAACAAACGTAGCGGACTGGTGGCCATAGTCGTAGTCTTGGCGGGGGTCATGCTCCCGGCCGCGACTGCCCGAGCCGACCTCCAGGGTAACCTGCTGAGGGGCCTTAACCTGCTCGACTATCAGTTCGACCTGAGCAAGAACGTGCTCGGCCAGGGGTATGACTTCAGTACCGCCGCTTTCTACAACTCCCGGATATTCCGACTGGGCTTGGCCGAGCTCACCCTGGGCGATGGGCTCCCCACAACCGTGCGTATGCAGACCGGCTATACCACTCGCGGCCTGCCTTCCGCCCGGTTCTCGCTCTCGACCATCGGCCAGCCGCTCAACTACACGCTTGACGCCAACTACGGTTTCCAGGATTTCGTGGCTCAGGGCAGCATGCTGCTGAATGTCGATACCCGGGTCAACGCGCTCGGTTTCTATGATCTGACCCTGCAGATCTCCAACCGGGGCTCCTACGTGACCGACGGCTTCGGGCCGACGGAGGACGGCTCGCTGGACTTCGACATCGGGCCGATCGTGATTTCCGGCAACATCTATGCCGACGCGGTGGCCGCGATCACGCAACCCTTCTTCGAGGCCACCGGCACACAGAACCCGTTCTTCAAGTTCAGCCAGACGGCGACCAAGGTCGCGGCGTTTACGGAGACGATCGAGGACGTCCAGGCCCGCATCTCGGCGGGGGAGCCGATCAGTTCCGACGACGCCGGCAAACTGGTCAGCAATACCGTCCTTGCGGCTCTGCTGGGCGAGGATCCCTCCGCCACCCTGTTCGAGAGCCTGCTGCTGCCCAGCGCACTTCAACAGGAATCGTTGCTCCAGGCACCGGTAGCCGCCGATCGCGCGATGCCCGTCCCCGAGCCGGGCACGGTGTGCCTGCTGGCCCTCGGCCTGATCTTCTGCCGGCGGCCGCAACAGTGCCGCCGCTGACACGGATCACGCGACGACAGCGAGGAGCGCATCCCGTAACCGGCGTGCCCTTCGGATTTCGCCGGTCACGTGCGGCCGCGTATGCTCAAACGCCAAGTTTCTCACTGCTTACTTCTCACTTCGCACCTGCCTGACGCCGCGGCCCAGAACACGATGCCCTCGGATGGGTGGCCCACCTCCTCCGGAGGTGGGGGAGCGATTGATTCACGCTACGAACGCCGCTCCCTTCGCGGCATTCACTCGCGTGCGACAATCGCCCCCCCAGGTCCGGAGGACCTGGGCCACCCAAACAGCCGCCCAAACGGTCACGGCCCCAGGGAGGCCCCGCAGGCCACCATGCAGGTGATCCCAAGGGCAGCTTGCGTCGTCCTGCTGCTCCTCAACCTCCCCGCGATCGGCCTCGACCTGGACACGTCGCCCTCGAAGCTCGCGGAGTACGAGTTGACCTGCCCGGTCTGCCGCCAGGTGTTCACCACCGTTGCTTGCGTGAACGTGAACACGCGCGGCGGTGTCGACCGTGACCTGTTCGCCCGGGCGCTCGGCCCCCAGCCGGAATACTACCGGATCGCGACGTGCCCGCGGTGCGGGTACAGCGGGTATGATGCCGACTTCGCCGACGGGATCGTCATCCCGCCCGACGTGCGCAGCCGGATCCTCGAATCGCCCGGCCTGCCCCTGCCCGAGGGCTTCACCCCGGACAGCGATCCGCGCGACCTCGATGCCGCCGACCGTTATGCCTTGGCCATCACTTGCTACCGCTGGCGGCAGCAGTCGGACGAGGCCCTGGCCTGGCTGCATCTACGGGCGTCCTGGATCGAGCGGGACAAGGGCGCGGTGCTACCTCATGATCCCCGGATCGCCCGGGTCATGAGCTACCTGGAGCGATGGCGTCCCCCGCTCCCGGCAGGAGGGAACCAGGCGGACGTCGAAATGCAATTAGCCGCCCGAACCGCGGAGGCCCTTGCCTGTGGCCGATTCAGCCGCTACCAGCAGCCCTATGTGCAACTGGCCCTCGCCCTGATACTCCGCGGCCGGGGCGAGAACCGACAGGCCGCCCCCTTGCTGGAGGCCCTGGCTCGACATGGACAGTTCTCTGAGGATCTGGAGAAGGCGATAGAACGGATGCAGGCGTCGATAACCAGCGAAGCCCAGCAACAACGTGAGGCGGCCGACTACTTCGAGCGGGCTCTGTTGACCCGGCAGATCAGCCCGGCGAACGCGCCGGCCGCCTGGTACCTGCTCGGCGAGCTGCTCCGCCGCCTGGGCCGGGATACGGAAGCCGTCGCCGCCTACCAACACGCGCTTGCTGCCCCCGACCTGCCGCCCCACCTGCGCGACTGGGCGACCCAGCAGCGGGCCTGGGCGGCGAGCCAGTCCGCCGGAGGTGCGTGACAGCTTGAGAGGTTTTTTGGATTCGACTGGCCAGGACGGTTCCGTACCGCGACCGTAAGGGAGTGGACCTCGTGTGGTTGGCGTTCTCGCGTAAGATCCGCTCCCTGACGGTCGCGGCTCTGCAGGGTCCGCTTCGCGTGACCGTTGCGGTGGTGCTGTCGGCGGCCCCCGTGGTGCGGGCCGTGGAATGGGTGCGCGGCGGCGACGACGGCCAACAGGCGACGTGGGGCATCCAGGGGGGCCTGCAATTTGCGATTCCCCCGGCATCCTATGGGCCGCGCGGGCTGATCCGCATCCTGTACCCGGCGCTGCCGGACGGCCGCTACGACCTGATCAACTTCATCGCGGTTGAGCCGATCGTGCGGGGGTCGAGAGGTTTCAGCGAGCTGGAGCGCAGCACACTGGATGGCGTGCCCGGCAAGCGCTTCTGGACCGATCCAGGCCAAATGCGCGGGCGGCTGGCGCGAAGCGACGACGGGGTGGAGACCCTGCACGTCGTGATTCATGTGGAGCCGTTCGAGAACGGGGCTGGCGTGCGGCTGCTGGCTGAACAGCGGAGCGATCGGCCGGATGAACTCGCCCTCACCGTGGAGGCGGGGCCGGGCAGTGCGTCGATGGAGTACTGCATCCTGACGGCCACTATGGGCAACCGGGCGCGGACGCGCCTGCTGTGGCTCAAGGATGAAACGATCAACAGCCTGGCGCTGTACTCCGACTACCGCGGAGCGGACTTCACCCCGCACACGATCTATTCCCTGAAGCGGCTGGCCGTCACCCAAGCCGGGGAGTTGCTGGCAGCGATCACCACGGACGAGAACCGACCGGCGGACGTATACCCCTTCCCCGGCTCGCGTCGCTGGTACCACGGCGGTTTCCCGGTCACGCAATTCTGGAAGAAGGCCAAAGACACCTGGCGCGACGATCTGCACGTGGCGGTCAACGCCCGGTACATGTACTGGAAATCGGATCGGCCGATCCCCGGGGGCATCTCGTTCGAGAACTTCGAGTTTCGGGAACGGTTCCACCCGGGCCAGCAGTTTATCTTCGGCATCACCGGTCGCTCCCCGGCCGAGCTGGGCATTGACCGCAACGGCTGCGGGCCCTCGTGATGCAATGGGCACGCGCTCGCAGGCGTCATGAACGGCATGGCGCGAGCTACACCACGTCCGCGGGTTTTTGTTTTCCCTGTTTGCGCTCGGCCTTTTCCAGGACCCGATCGATCTTGGCGACCGTGGAGGTATCCGCGGTGACTTTGGCCTTCTCGATGCGGTTGAGCGTTTCGGCACGAATGCCGGCGCGGCGGGCGACCTCCGCCTGCGACAAGCCCAGGCTTTACCGCCGCTGAATCAGCTTGCGGGCCAGACCCACACGCAAAGCCTGAACGGCCGGGTAGTTGCCGCTGGCCAACCGGGCGGGAAGCTCCGGCAGCCCCACGTCGCCAATGACGGCGGCACGTTCGCGCAGGCGATCGTACTCTTCCTCGGGCACAATCACGAATCGCTTGCCTTCAACCTCAATCGTCCCGGCTACCATCGGCTACTCCCCATAGAATCCGTCGCGGTGCCCAATCTGTAGGAGACATAGGCTTACTTGTCAATACACGTGATCTGGCCGGGGTCGCCGGCCAGGTCGTGGCCGCATTCCGGGCATCGGCCGCTCACGTTGCCGGTGAGGTCGTAGCCGCATTCGAGGCAGTGGCCGCGCGGCCTTCGCAGCAACAGCCGGTTCCGCAAACGAATGTAGAGCCACGCCCACAGCACCGCCCACAAGGGAGCGGGAAAGAACAAAGCGGGCGGGAACCAATCCAGCACCAACCAGACCGCATGCGGTGGACGACCACCAGTGAAGAAGTCCACCAGTGAATGCGTCAGCAACCACCGTGCACCAACCCGAACGCGAGGCCATTCATTCATGTTCAGGCTCCAGGGTTCCAGCACAAGCCCGTCCGTCTTGCACCTCACCGCGACGGGCGCAGGAGCATTCTACGAGAAGCAGAGCCAGTGTGAGCGGCCCCTTCAGGGCCGAGCCGAGGTGTGCGGTCCGGTTCCCAGGCTTTCGGCCTGGGCTGACAGAATGAGCCTTTCAGGCTCGAAGGACTCGGGCGTGCACGCCGGGACGCCGGTTAGGAGCCGCGCAGCAATAACTTCTACGCTTGCGACGCGAAGCGGCAAGCCGGATCGCGTGATTCACTCGCGGATCGTCCAGGCTATTCTTGCGCAACGCCTTACTCGAAATCGTCGCAACCCTCGTCGGCGCAACCCTCAGAGCCGCGACCGCGAGGCGAGGGAGCGGTTCCCGGAGCCGTTTCCTC
>CAZEEJ010000007.1:22166-29310 GCA_964511155.1 uncultured Planctomycetales bacterium
ACGGGCGCGGCTCTGCTCGCACGGGCGCGGCTCTGCTCGCACGGGCGCGGCTCTGCTCGCACGGGCGCGGCTCTGAAGGATCATGTCACCCGCCGTGACGAGCGCTCGCTGGCGCACTGCGCAAAGAGCAGTGGCACACGGTAAGCATGTGCGCAAAACGCAACCGAGTCCCGCCGTAAGAGACCAACGCCCCGGTCACTCGTCGCTGAAGGCGGCGTCGAAGGCGACCTGGGAGGGGGCGAAGTCGACCTGGCGGACGAACGCACAGGCCTCGGCGGCGCCGTGCTCGCGGTCCATGCCGCCGTCCTCCCACTCGACGGACAGCGGGCCGTCGTAGTTGGCGCGGTTGAGGGCCCGAATGATCGCGTCGAAGTCGATGCGCCCATGGCCCAGCGAGCGGAAGTCCCAGAAGCGGTCGGGATGCCCGAAGTCGGTGTGCCCGCCGAAGACGCCCACGCGCGTCGGCACCGTTGACCAGCCGACGTCTTTCATGTGCACGTGGAAGATGCGGTCGCCGAACTCGCGGATGAAGCGCACGTAATCGACGCCCTGGTAGGCGAGGTGGCTGGGGTCGAAGTTGAAGCCGAACCGCTTGTGGCCGTTGACCGCCTCGACGGCCCGGGCGGCGCTGGCGATGTCAAAGGCGATCTCGGTCGGGTGCACTTCCAGGGCAAAGTCCACGTCGACCTGCTCGCAGACGTCCAGGATCGGCAGCCAGCGTTTGGCGAAGTCCTTGAAGCCATCCTCGATCTGCCGCGGCAAGACGGGCGGGAAGGAGTAAAGCAGGTGCCAGATGCTGCTGCCGGTGAACCCGTTAACCACGACGCGCTTGAGGCGCTTACGGATGGTCTGGGGGGCGGCTTCGAAGAACTTGCGGGCCGCGCGGACGGTATCCATCATCTCGGCGGCGGCGCGTTTGCGTACACCTTCGGGCTTGCCGTCGCCCCAGACGTGCGGCGGCAGGATGGCTTTGTGCCGCGGGTCGATGAGATCGCAGACCGCCTGACCGGCGAGGTGATTGCTGATCGCGTAGCAGTCGATCTTGTTCTTCTGCAGCGTCTCCCATTTGCGTTTGCAGTAGCTGCGGTCTTCGAGCGCCTTGCTGACCTCGAAGTGATCGCCCCAACACGCCAGTTCCAGCCCATCGTAGCCGAACTTCTTGGCTTTCTTGCAGAGTTGATCCAGCTTGAGGTCCGCCCACTGTCCGGTGAAGAGTGTGACCGGTCTTGCCATGGTCAGGCCATCCTTTCCTGTAGCAAAAGTCCACGAGTCTGGGAGTTGCCCGCTGGCGACTCGCCCGCCCGGCCACACCATGCCGGGAGCGGAATCATACCACGACTCTCGCAGGCTCCGCAATCATGTCGCAACATCATCTTGCATAACGACTTATAGATGCCAAGCAGTTGCCGAACATTTTCAACCGGCCCCGTCTTCTGCGGTGCCGGGGGGGAGGAATCGCGAAGGGAGACTTCGGCCCTGCGTATTTTGGGGGGCATCCTGCGAGCGATGACAAACCGCCGATCCACGCCGATGAACGCCGATCGGGTGGAGAGACGATGGAAGGAATTGTTTGCCCACACATCACACGGCGTAGGCTCTGCCCACGACCCAAGGAGTGGTGAACCGCCGATGCACGCGGATGAACGCCGATAGGAAATCGGCCGCGCGATTCATGCTATAAAGAGTACCACGGAGGTAGCGAGGAGACAGAGCAAAGCCCGGTTCGTGTCTTCGCCGTGTGCTCCGTGTCTGTGGTGAGTCCCCCGGGTCGCGGATCGGCACACCTCGCGGATGAACCCGGCCGAGCGTGCCAAGGCGGCCATTTCCTGGTCATTCATTGGGCATGGCGACGCCCACGGGCCTTCGCATCAAGTCCCCAGCCGCATGATATCTTCGCGCACCTGCTTGGCGTTGAGTCCCAGGGCACTCAGGGCTCCCTGGGCCACGCAACCTTTTTCAGCCAGCAAGCCTAACAACAGGTGCTCGGTGCAGACCTCGCGGCTTTTGAGCTTGCGGGCCTCCTCGATGGCAGTGGCGACGACGTTGCGGTAATGCGGCGACCCGGGCAGTCGGCCGAACACCCACGTATCCTCCAGGCTCGCCTGGATGAGTTTGTCCACCTCGGCCTTGACCTTCTCGCGGGTCAGCCCGTGCTTTTCCAGAATGCGCGCCCCCAGGCCCTCGCCCGCCTGGCCAATCGCCAGGAGCACGTGTTCGGTACCGACGTACTCCAACTCGTACTCATGGGCGATCGCATTGGCCAGCTTGATGACCTTGTCCACGTGTGTGCTTAACTGCTCATACATCCGTGTTCGTTCCTCGCGCAGAGTACCTCGATCACGATAGGGCGTAACTCGCCTCCCGCGGGGCGAAATGGGGACAGGCACCGCTGGAGCAATGTGTCACAGGCCGTGAACTTGGCCCGCATCCGAGGATGCTTGCTTCATCAGGCATCGCTGGGGCGGAGCCAGTCCCCATTTCGCCCCCGTACATCCGTGTCCGTCCCTCTCAGTCAGTGCCCAGATCACTATAGCACGGGCACCCGATCCTTGCGAAGCACCGGCGAGTTTGCGCTGCCGGCGGCCGGCAGACGTGCATCCGCAAGGGCCGCCTCGTCGAGCCAATCCGCGGGCGGCGGCGCATGGGCCTGCTTCTGCACCGGTGCCGACTCGGGCGGCTCAGGCCTGCTGTCCCACGACCGTGACTTCACGTAACTGTAGGCCAAGCTGAGAATCGCAACCAGTATGGACGCCACCAGCGTGATCTTGATGAGCTTGAGGCGATTGGCCACCTCCTGATCGCGCCACTCGGCCAGGCGGCTGTCGATCTCGTCGAGTTTCTGGTCGATTCGGGCCTCGATCTCGTCCAGCTTCTCGCGAACGTAGTCATCGGCGACGCCCCGGATCCTGCGAACCACGCTGCCGACCACGCCATCCTCGGCGATGCGTTCCTTGAGCGAGGGTGCCGCCCCTTCCTCCGGCAAAAAGCGGTAGGCCTCCGGCTCCCCCATGTCGTATCCGTTGACCACGCGGGTGATCAGGCCGGCTACCACACGACGCCGACCACGACGAAGCCGGTTCATGAACGGCTCGGCCGAGCGAATACGGGCCTCGATTTCTTCCCGTGGCTCGTCCGCTCGGCAGGGCACATCCCGCAGCCGGGCCAGGGCGCACAACCCGCGGTCGCTGAGGCTCTGAAAATCCATCTTGCCGATCGAGGCAATCAGCCGGGCCAGTTCCTCCTTGCTCGCCGACGCACGGACCGGGTGCCGGGCCCAGACGACGATGTCCAGCATCGCCTCCCGCTCCAGATCCAGCAGCAGCTCCTGCCGTTCGCGTATTCGCCGCAACAGCTCGCCACGGCCCATCTTGGCGTTGAGCTGAACGCCGAGCTCCTGCCCGTAGCGGACGAGCTCGTCGGCAGGCAGCTCACTGAGGGCCCGCGATTTCTCCGGTCTTTCCTTGCGATCGCCGCTCACGTGGCCCCCTCGACCCAACGGTGGATGTAAACCAGCCAGGCCAGGATGACAAGCAGACCCACAATCTGAAGCAGCTCCCAGCTAAACCGGCGAATCCGCAGCCTGAGCATCAGGACCATCGCGTATCGCCCCAGGACCGCCGTGCGGCGGCCGCTGTGAAAGTACGCCAGCCAGCCGGCCCACGACCGCCCGATCACGACCGCGGCGTAGACCGAGCATACGGTGGCCAGCAGCCAGCGGAAAGTGAAGAAGAGGTCGAACTCAGCGGACATCGACGGTCCTCGATTCAACCGCCCGGCGGGGCCACCGGAGCCCGGCCGCCTGCCACAGGTTCCCCTCGGCGTGGCGGAACCAGATCCGCCCCGCCAAGTCCGTGTATCGGCGGCCGATTGTACCAGACTTTCGAGAGCAGTGGACTCGGCGCCGGGCTGGATTCCGGCGGAGCGGATTGTGAGTGCGGAGGGGGATGTCGCCGCCTCGCTTCCCCCCCTCGTCGCGAAGAGGCAAGCGGGAAGTAGCGCTTAGCTCCCTCCATCGCTGTTTCGCTGCCTTGCTGCATTGCTGCCTGACGACCTCGCTGCCTCTCCGCCGGGCCGCGTTTGCCCCCTGGGGGCGTGGATACGGTACAATAGTATCTGGGCCGTTGCCCGCCGGCCCGAACGGATGGAGGACCAGAGCGGATATGCCGACCTACGAGTACCAGAGCGAGAACCCGGACCTCGGCTGCGACCAGTGCCGCGAGCCGTTCGAGGTGCAGCAAGCCATGACCGCGGCCGCCCTGACGGCCTGCCCGCAGTGCGGCCAACCGATCAAGCGACTCATCTCGCTGTGCAGCGTCTCGACCGCCCAGTCGTCGAAAAGCATGTTGAGCGACAAGAACCTCAAGGCCAAGGGGTTTACCAAGCTGGTCAACGAAGGCGGAGGCAAGTTCCGGAAAACAACGTAGCGAGGAGTTCGCCCACAATCCGAGGAGCGATCGGAACCGCCGATGGACGCCGATAAGAAACGGACGTTTGGGCCCGCGTCATGGAGAGCACGAATGTGGCATCACGAGTCTTTGGCCACTGGCACACCCGGCCGTAAGGATCTGATGCCAACGACAACAACAACAGCGAGGGGTGGTCTGAGATGAACACAGGTGCGGGTTGGATAGGGCGAGTGTCCGGTGTGGGATCGCTGCTCTTCTTGGCCGCTTTGGGTGCCGTGCGGGTGTGGGCGGAGACACCCCCTGCCATCGAGGTGCCCACGGTGCCGGACCTTGCGTTTCACGAGCGGCAGAGCGAGGCGGCGCCAGCGTTCCAGGCGCTTGATTATCCCGTGTACGAGACGCCGGCCACGCTATGGTCCGCGCAGACGGGGCCGCAGTCCTTCGGACCGGTGGTCGGCTGGAGCGATCAGCCGACGGGCGCGCTGACCGGGGTGACCGTGTTCTGCTCGGCGGGTCACGGCTGGACGGCCGACGGCACGCAATGGGTCCTCCAGCGGCCGTTGCTGCTCGAGATGGTCGAGGACCACGGCAACGTCGATCAGCTCAACTACCTCGTCCGCTACCTCTACAACGCCGGGGCGACGGTGGTGCCGTTTCGGCCGGTGGGCTACCAGACCGTCGAGATCGTGCTGGACAACGACGACCCCGGCGTGACCTTCGCCGGCCCATGGAACGACAACACCACCGCGGCTGAGTACTACGAGAACGGCCAGACGCTCAGCGGCGTGGCCTACCGCTGGCTCGCGGCTTCCCCCACCGGCACGGCCACCGCCCGCTACACGCCCACGATTCCGGCCGCCGGCGCTTACCCCGTCTACGCTTGGACGGCCGACGGCACGGACCGCGTGCGGCAGGCCTACGACGTCACCCACAGCGGCGACACGACGCGGGTGCTGGTCGATCACCGCCTGGTGGGCAAGGGCTGGGTGTGGCTGGGCAACTATCACTTCGAGGCCGGCACGGGCGGTTACGTGGAGATCGCCAGCGCGTCGCCCGACTCCGGTGTGGTGATCGCCGACGCGATCCGGTTCGGTAACGGCATGGGCGATCTGGTCGGCGCCGGGCCGAACACGATCAGCGGATACACGCGCGAGGAAGAAGCGTCCCGCTACTGGGCCGAGAGCGAGGCGGGGGTCAATGCCGTGGGCCTGCCCTCGGGCATCTGGGACTGCTGCTCGACGGACATCAGCGACAACGTCGGAACGGCGGCCCGCTGGGGAGCGGTGATGAACCGGCAGGACGTGAACAACGACCGGTGGCGCCGGCTCTACCTCGACCTGCACACCAACGCGGCCGGGTGCAGCCCGCCGCCCTGCGGGGCGAAGGGCACGATCGCCCTGGTGCATACCAGTCTGCGGACCACCCGACAGGTGGAGTACGCGACCATCCTCGGGGACAAGGTCGAGGCCGACATGCTGGCATTGGATGGCAGCTTCGAATACCCCTGGGCCGCTCGGACGAACCCCTACTACGGCGAATATGGTTCCATCTCGACGGCCAACAACGGCAACGAGTTCGAGGCCTCGCTGCTGGAGGTCGCCTTCCACGACCATATCGAGGACGCGGCCAACCTGCTGAACCCGACCGTCCGGGCGGCGGTGGCCCGATCGACGGTCAACGCGATGATCATGTTCCTCAACGGTCTGCCCGGCAGCACGATCCCACTGGTCTTCCCGCCGGAGCCGCCGGAGGGGGTGATGACCGTTACCGAGCCGGACGGCTCGATCCGCCTGAGCTGGCAGACGCCGCCCAGTGGCGGCGCCTATGGGCATGCCCCCACCGGCTACAAGGTGCACCGGTCGGTCAACGGGTACGGCTTCGACAACGGTGACGAGGTCGGGAACGTGCTGAGCGTCGTGCTGGACAACCTGCCGCCGGGGCAGACGGCGTACCTGCGCGTGGCCGCGGTGAACGCGGGCGGCGAGTCGATGCCCTCCGAGACGCTGGCCGTGCGCCCGCCCCCGCTGGGCCCGCCGCGCGTGCTGATCGTCAACGGGTTCGACCGGGTAAGCCGGCTCATCACGCCCAAGCAGATCATCCCCGCCGGGGTGATGCGCCGCCCGATCATCGAACGCGTCAACACCCGCAACTACGTGATCCAGCACGCCGACGCCCTGGCCGCGGCCGGCTTGGCGTTCGCATCGACCAGCGACGAGCGCGTCGAGGACGGCTCGGTCGCCCTGGCCGACTACGAAGCGGTCGTCTGGATTCTCGGCAATGAGGGCGTCGAGGCCCCGGCCCTCAGCGCGACAGAACAGGCCCTGCTGACGGCCTATCTGAATGCCGGTGGGAGACTGCTCATCACCGGTTCGGAAATCGCCTGGGACCTGGACGATCAAAACCGCGGGCGGGCATTCTTCGAGAATCTTTTGGGAGGTGACTTTCTGGCCAACGACGGGGGCAGCAGGCGGGCCGCCGGGGAGCCGGGCACCGCTCTCGCCGACCTGCCGGCCTTCAACTTCGGCACGTCGGACGCCGCCCCGTATGAGGTCTCCACACCCGACGCCATCAACCCGCGGCCGGGAGCGGCCACGGCGCTGCGCTATGTCGGGCGCTTTGCGCTCAGCGCCGGCGTCCAGTTCGACGCGGGCACCTACCGGGCGATGACCCTGGGCGTTCCCCTTGAGTCGATCCTCACCGAGTCGGGCCACGGGATGCTCGCGAACTTCCTCGCGCAG
>CAZEEJ010000007.1:29320-44718 GCA_964511155.1 uncultured Planctomycetales bacterium
ACCGAGTCGGACCGGCACCTGCTCATGCACCGGGCCCTTGCCTGGCTGATCGGCGTTCCGGTGGGTGACACCGACGGCGACGGCGACGTGGATCTGGACGATTTCGCCCTGCTGCAGGTCTGCCTCACCGGGCCGGATGAGCCGCAGACCGAGCCCGCTTGCCAGGCGGTCCTGCTCGACGACGATCTCGACGTCGACGCCGACGATCTGGCCATCCTGCGGCAGTGCTTCAGCGGCGCCGGCCTGTTACCCGACCCCCGCTGTGCAGAATGAATTCATCTTGCGGAGACCATCACGGCTGCAACATCGCTTGCACGATCGCAAGCGCCGGGGGCAGCGGACGCTGCCAGAGCCAGCGAACATCCAGCTTGAAGCCGGGCAGTACCGTGCTTTCATAGAGGTGATCGCGCACGGACGCTTCCGTGAAACCGTTGGCCCCGTTGGCCAGGAAGAAAGCCTTTCGCTCATCGCTGTCGATGATCCAGTACTCGGCCACGCCCGCGGACTCGTAACGCGACCGCTTGAGCTGGTAATCGCGCTCGACACTTTCCGGCGAGACGACCTCAACGGCCAAGTCCGGCGGACCATCCACGTAGCCTTTCTTGAGGATATGCAGCCGGTCCTTACGCACAAAGGCCAGATCCGGCTCCGGCGCGTTCATCGGCGTCAACCGGTAGGCCACCTTGTTGACCGTCACTCGGCCGCAATCGCGTCCCTCCACATAAAGTCGCATCAGCGTGCCCAACCACAACACGAGGTCATTGTGCTCAAGACTCTCCGGTGACGCCATGTAGATTACTCCGTCAATGAGGTCGGCCTTCTGGTCTTCGTGGATCAGCTCGAGGAAATCACCGAAACTGTAGACGCCCGTTCGGACGGTCATGGCGAAGCCTCCCGGGGCCGTGTGGGTTCCTGGCCCCCCACATTATACCCGATTCCATCCTCCGCGGCAGGCGAGTGGCCTGCACGCCCTTGAGGAGGCGAAGCAACTGCGCTGTCGTGCGAAGCCGCAAGCGGCGGACACGAATCCTGACGCAATGACAGGAGGGCGCCCGGGGCGAAGCAATTACGCTGCCGTGCGAAGCCGCGAGCGGCGGAACGGAGTCAAGTTGTTGATAGAGGGCGGCGGGACCGAGTCAACTTGTTGATGGCGGGATTGAGCCTATTCCCGCGGCGAAGCCAGCGTACGGGGCGACCAGTCCGCCAACCATGCGGCAAACGTGCGCACCTCATCCTCGTAATCGAAGCTCGGCAGGCGTCGCCGGGTCTCGGCCGCAAAAGGCATCACCGCCACCAGCCACAGCGCGAGGCTGACGCCCATCGCCAGATATCGCGTGCGCAGCCGCTGACGCACGGGCATGCAGGCCATCATCCGGGACAATCTCGCCATACCGATGACCGCCAGCAGCGCCAGCGGCGGGACCACCTGCTGGTGGTAGTGCCCGGATCGGCGAATCATCAGCCAGAGGATCAGTACCTCCACCAGCAGCCACAGCCAGGCCAGCCGGGCCGCCTCGCGCTCCAGCGATACCCCGCGATCGGGCAGCGCGACCGATCCTCCAGCCGAACGGCCAAGGACCAGACCCACGATGACCCACCATGCCGCCGCCGCCACCGGCACAAACCGGTACCCATGCCAGCCGCCCGGCCAAGAGAACTCCACAAATCGAGCTGACGAATCCGCCAAGTCCCCCAGGTGCGGGCCCAACCAGCCGCGGACGTACAGAAACACCACCAGGGGTAGCCAAGCCACCGCCACGCCGGCCATACTCCATCCCACCCCCTGCCACACGGAGCGGAGCCGCCCTGCCGCTGCCGCCCGAACGAGCCCGTGGATCACCAGCACCAGCAGCAAACCGGCGGCCGACTGCTTGACGGTCAGGGCCAGCCCGAGCCCCAGGCCTCGGAAAAGGCCTCGCCATGCGGCCCCCTGCAAGGCAAGATGAGCCCACACTGCCAGGAGCATGGGGGCCAACAGGTAAACCTCGTTGACGTGCAGTCCGGCTACGTCCTCGTAGAGGGTGTTGTATATATTGATACCGAGGACCAGCAGCAACGTACCCGCCGCCGCAGACGTGCGGTCGGCCAGTCTACGGGCCACCAGCCAGAATAGCAGGTAGCCGGCCGCCAGAAAGGCTGAGTCGAGTGGCATCAGCGTCAGGCGGGTCGGCGGATCCGGTGCCAGGCGATAGAGCCAGCCGGTCAGGAAGGCCTGCCCCGCGGGTTTGTCCGGCACCAGGTCGGCCGCGGTGGCCTGGGGATCGTAGAACTTCCACGCGGCCACCGAATAGACAAAACTGTCGAACCGCGAAAGTGCAGAAACGGCGCTCGTGCGGCCCACGACGTGGACCAGCCCCGCCACCACGAGCAGGAATACCGGATGCAGCAGAGCCTTCGGCAGCCACTCCCGGATGCGGCTGACCTGGTGAGCGGAAACCGACGTGGCGATGCGCGCCAAAACTCACTCCTCAGCGATCGGCGAGGGCCTACACGCGCCCCACACTGCTCAAAGAGCAGTGGCACACGGAAGCGTACCTCGCGCGCCGTACGCGGGTACTTCTTTGGGCGCGAAGAGGCAAGCCGAACACATGCCTCCCTCGACTCCCTGATTCTGTCTCCTGTCTCCTTTGTGCCTTTGTGCCTTTGTGCCTCTGTGCCTTCTGCCTCTGTGCCTTCCGCCTTTGTACCTTCTGCCTCCCCCCCTTTCACCCTACCATCAGATACATCGCCAGCAGCATGGCATTCTTCCAGGCCAGCAAGCCCGGCAGGGCCAGGGCCATCACCGCCAGGGCCACCAGCAGGCCCGCCACCCGGGCCGGCCGATCATTGGGCCGCCGCCCCGCCAGCAGGGCCGCCAGATCCGTCAACCCTTGCGGCATCAACCACCAGAGGCCCAACACGCACAGCCGCACGTTGACCGGCTCCCCGAGCACGCACACCAGCAGCGCACAAGTACTCACCGCCGCCCAGCCGGGCAACCACCAATCCGGCTGACTCGTGCCGCGCGGGAAGCGGGCAGCCGCATAACCCGCCAGCCCCAGCACCAGAACGACCAGCAGAACAACCAAGTCGCGATGGATCGCGTAGGCCGCCGGCTGAATGTGGTACCCGGAAAGCATGGGCAAACCCACCAGCCGCCCGACGACCAGCCCCGCCAATCCGCCGAATACCATCGTCCAAACCTGGTTGCTGCCGGTCTTCGATCGAATACCCGCCCAGAACCATCCCAGCGGCAGGATCAACGCCGTCGCCTCGAGCCCGCACGCGACCGCGGTCATCCACACGACGCCCGCCCGTGCCATCCGCGACTCGCCCGCCAGACTCAGCGTCACCACCGATACCGCAGCCAGCAGGGCCAGGTCGGCCTGCACATGGTGCTGACTCGACGTGGCCGCCAACGGCGCCAGGGCCGCCAGACTCAACGCCGCCACACCCCGGCACCAGTCAGGTGTCCGTCGCCAAGTCACCCCAGACGTGGATACATACAGCCCGACCGCCGCCAACCACGCACACAGGAAGCCTGACAACCACCCCAAGGTCGAGAAGTCCCCCTTTCCGTGAAGCAGTGCCATGGGCAGCGCGGCCGGCGCGGCCAACCCGGCGCCCAGCACCACCACTGCGACCAGCCACCCACGGCGTGCCATTACCGTTTCCCTTTGTCCAAGTGGATCGCGGCCTGGCTCGGCGACCACGTCTCCAGCCAATGGGCGAAGTCGCGGACCTCCGCCTGATAATCAAACTTATGCCGACGCTTCGAGGCTTCCGCCAGCAGCGGCAGGGACGCCAGCATGGCCACCACCGCGGTCGTGGCTGCCAGCCAACGCTCGACCCGCAGTCGCTTCAGCCGGCCGACCCGCTCCAACCGGCGATGCAATCCCGCCAACGCAAGGCCTCCCGTGAGCAGGACCGGTGCCACGATCGGCTGGTAATAGTGGGTGCCCGGCTTGTTCATCGCCCAGAGCAGGGGGACCTCCACGGCCACCCACAGCAGCATGAACGTCAGCGCTCCCGCCGTTCCGCCAGCGCAGCCCGCGCTATCGGACAGCCGCGGACGGGCCAGCCATCCCGCCGCACCGACCACCACCCACCAGAGCCCCGGAAGCAGGGGCGCCACGTTGGACCAGGGCGGCCAGCGGATCGGCATCACCGCCAGATGTCCACCCGACGCTCGACGCAGGTCATCGAGGTGCTCGCCCAGCCAGCCCCGCCACCACAGGAAGACCAGCACCGGCAACCATGCGATCGTCACCCCGACTGCGGTCCACAAGCCCGCCGTCAGCCGTTCCCGCCATTCCCGCCGCACAACCGCCAAAGCCAGCTCATGCAGCATGAACGCCACCACGAGGGTCACCGCAGTCTGCTTCACCGTCAGCGCGACGCCCACGCCCAGCCCCCGCACCAGCCCGCCTGAGAGCAAGCCCTTGGCCGATTCGACCGCGCTCGACCGCCTCCGACCGGCCCGTAGCCGCCGATCCAAGATGGCCGTTTGGATTCCGAGGTGGCCAAGCACCGCCAGCAGCATGGGAGCCAGCAGGTAGTTCTCGCCCAGGTTGAAGCCGTCGGTGGTGATGTTCAACGCGTTGTAAGTGTTGAAGGCGATGACGAGGCACAGGGTCATCGCCGCCGCGAGATGCCCGCCGCACAAACGCCTGGCGAGCAGCCAGAAGACGACATAACCGGCGACCATGAAGGCCGATTCCACCGGAAGCAGCGCCAGCCGCGTCGGCGGGCCGGGCGCCAGCAGATAGGCCCAGCCGGTCATCAGAGCCTGCCCCGGCGGCTTGTCCGGCACCAAGTCGTCGATGGTGATCTGGGCGTCGTAGAGCCGGTAGGCGGCGATCGAGTAGACCAGGCTGTCCACCTTCACCGGGGCACAGAAAGCCGCAAGCCGGCCGATGACGTGCACGAGCAACGCTGCCGCGAGCAGCACGCCCGGCCTGGTGAGGACATCAGGGAATCGCCGCGCCCGTCGAGCCGCGGCCCGGGGCGTTTCCGTCTCCCGGCACAACATCCCATCCCTCAACGACTCACCCACGTGTCCTTGTGCATGGTGTACCCGCCGGCCAGGTTCCACACCTCCTTGAACCCGGACTGCATCAGGATGCGCGACGCCACGTAGGCCCGCTGCCCGATCCCACAAAGTACCAGCACCGGCCGGTCGCGATCCAGTCGATCCAGGTTATCACGAAGGGTCTGCAAAGAGATAGCGACGGCACCGGGCAGCGTCCCCTTGGCGATTTCCGGCGGAGTACGCACGTCGAGTACCTGGCCTGGCGGTGCCGGCTCACCGGGCAGGATCTGCCGAAAGAAGCCGTCCGCCTGGTTCTGGGCGATGAACGCGGCGATGTGCACGGGGTCCTTCGCCGACCCGAATTGCGGAGCGTAGGTCAGATCCACGCCCGCCAACTCGTCGATCGTACCGTTGAACCGGATCGCCGTCGCGATCACGTCGATCCGCTTGTCCACCCCCGCCCCGCCCACCGCCTGGGCGCCCAGCACGCGCCGACTGGCGGGGTCGAACACGAGCTTCAGCACCATCTGCTCGGCCCCGGGATAGTAGCCCGCGTGATGTCCGCCGATCGCGTAGACGGCGGAGGCGTTCAAACCCGCCTGGCGGGCCGCCTTGAGGCTCAGTCCCGTCATGGCCGCCGCCTTGCCGAAGAAGCCCACGATCGCGCTGCCCGCAACCGGCGTGGCAGCGCGGGCCTCTCCCGTCACCGCGTGCTGGCCCGCCAGCCGGCCGTTGCGATTGGCCGGACCCGCCAGCGGCACACACACCGACTTGCCCAGCACCGCGTGCACTACCTCCGCCGCATCCCCCACCGCGTAGATCGCCGGGTCGTTCGTCCGCAGGGATTCGTCCACCGCGATACCCCCGCTCGGACCGATCGTCAGCCCCGCGTCACGGGCCAACTCCACGCTGGGCCGCACGCCGACCGATACCAGCACCAGATCCGCGGGGATCTCATCGCCTCCTTCCAGCCGCACACCGGTCACGTGCCCGTCACCGGTCGCCAGCGCCGTCACCCGCGTTCCCAGCCGCACATCGACCTCACGCCCGCGCAACACCGACTCCACCCGCAAGGCCATCTCCGCATCCAGCAGCGGCAGCACCTGCGGCTGCAATTCAACCAGCGTGACCGCCGCCCCCCGCTCGGTCAGGGCCTCGACCATTTCCAGCCCGATGAAGCCCGCACCGATCACCACCGCCCGCGCGGGCCGGTGCTCGTCCACGTAAGCCTTGATGCGATCGCAGTCGACCATATCACGCAGGGTGAACAGATTGCGGGCCTTGATCGCGGCCCACGGCGGGACCACCGGCGACGCCCCCGGGGCCAATACCAGCTTGTCGTAGACTTCCTGCCACCGCTTCTGCGTGTCGAGGTTGAGTACCTCGATCTCCTTCGCCGCCCGGTTGATGCGCACCACCTCGTGCCGCGTCCGCACCTCGATGCGAAACTTGTCGCGGAAGTCGGCCGGCTGGGCCACCAACAACTTGCTGCGGTCGCGAATCTGTTCCGCGATATAGTACGGCAAGCCGCAATTGGCGAAGGAAACGTCCGCTCCCCGCTCGAAGATCACGATCTCCGCCGATTCCGCCATCCGTCGGGCCCGCGCCGCCGCACTCGCCCCACCCGCGACACCGCCCACAATCAGGATTCGTTGCCTACCCATCGTCGCCCCCTGTCCGTGGTATCCTCATACGGTCTGAGATCGTAATGAACATTCGAGTTTTTCGAGTCTGAAGGACTCGTTCCATCAGCCCAGGCCGAAGGCCCGGGGACGGGATAACGCCTCACAGATCGCCCCTGCAGGGGCCGTTCACGCGATGCTGGCAACACACCGTACAGTGAGCAACGCCGCTCAACCGCACGACGCCGTCCCGCACGTGCCCGTCCGGTTCCACGGCATCCGTTCCAGAATCTTGGCCATTGGGCAGAAGCCCGTCAACCCGGCCATCGTCAGCCCACATGCCACGAACCAGTCGATCACCAGGAACCACGGGTTGATCCGCGCCAGAATCAAGCCCGCCAGCAGCAGCACCCCCGCGCCGAGCAACACCTGCCGGAACACTGGAATCCGCCCCTTGCTCCGCAGAACCTCGACGCCCGCCTTCTTGCATGCCTCGATGCCCCCCTCCACCATGTGGACATTCTTGAAGCCCAGTTGCTCCAGTTGCTCGGCCGCCTGTGCCGATCGCATTCCCATCTTGCACATCACCAGGAGGGCCTCGTCCTGCGCCCATTGGGCCGCCGCGGTCGGTACACGATCCAATGGCACGCACTCCGCCTTCGGCAGCCGCTCCGTCGCGAATTCATCGAACCCGCGAACATCCACAATCCGCCCCTTCCAGGAACACACCTCACCAGCCGTGATCTTTCGCATCGGTCTCACCCCTTCGCCTTTCGATGTCGCCTTCAGCCGGTTCCCGCCCCGGCCTGATCCTGCCCATGCTCCCGGATGCATCCCAGCAGCCACGCCGGCCGCGGGTCGATCACCCGGTAGAACACCGTCTTGCCCTCGCGCTCGCAACCCAGAATCCCGTGAGCCTTCATGATGTTCAGGTGCTGGCTGACCGCGTTGCCCGCGATCCCCAAATGGACCGCCAACACCTTCACCGGCACCCGCTCCCTCAGCAGCAGCTCACAGATCCGCAGCCGGTGCGGATGGGCCAGCACCCGCAACGTCTCCGCCGCCCGTTCCAGCCGGGCCATCGGTAACAACATGCTCGCTCGGGCAGCCATGACGACTCATTATATCATGACCTCATGACATGTCAAGGCCATTAAACGGCCCCCCGGAAGGAGCCGGTCCGCGGGGTGCGATTCGCTGAGGACCGAGTCAACTTGTTGATGGACGTGCCCAAGTGCAGGTGACGGACGGCAACAAGTTGCCTTGGTCCTGGCAACGGCCCCCGCCGATTCTGTCACGGACCCGGAAGGAGCCGGCTTGACTCCGGGACGGCTTTGCGACACCGTGGGGACGGGCCCCTGGTGCCCGCGCGAGTGGCGGAATTGGCAGACGCGCAGGATTTAGGTTCCTGTACCGCAAGGTGTGGGGGTTCGAGTCCCCCCTCGCGCAGTGACTCGGGAAAGCAGCCGCCGCGGTTTCGCTGAACATGGAGCTCCCGGCCGCAAGGATGCTGAACCGTGCAGGCATGGGAGGCCGCAAGCGGCCTTATCTGACCCGCCGTGCTTACAGGTAACGCTGATTCAGGATGGCCGCTCATGGGTCTGGCGGATTGTCTGATCTTTGCAATGGGTCTTGCCGCGATCAGCGGGCTGGGGTTATGGACCGCGCGCGGGGTTTGCGGTCTTGATGACTTCCTGTTGGCCGGTCGGCGGTTCGGCACGTCATCGCTCACTCTGTTCCACGCGGGCAGCCCGATGCAGAAGGCGTCGTCCATCACCGCCCGAATGTTCCAGGTCGGGCTGGCGGGCCTCTGGTACGAGTTCATCTACCTGGCGAGCCTGCCATTCTGGTGGGTAATCGGGCCGGTGGTCCGACGCCTGCGACTGCTGACTACGGCGGACTTGTTCGAACGCCGCTTCCACCCCGCGACGGTGTGGCTGTATGTGGCATTCGCCCTCGTGGGATGCGTGCTGAACGTCACCGTCTGGCTGGTCGGCTTGCGAAAACTTATCGAGCTGATGGCCAACGATGCCTTCGGCTGGCAAGGGATGCTGGCCGTGATCATGGGGGTGTCGCTGCTCTGCGCCTGGGCGGGCGGCTTCCGGGCGGTGGTGGTCACCGGAATCGCGCAGACGGTGCTGATGCTGCTCCTCACGGGCGCGGGGCTCTGGCTGGTGTTTGGGCAAGGGGTCGGGGTGGCCGCCCTGCACGGCGCCAACGAACCGCTGGCGGCGCAGCGACCCGAGCTGCTCAGCCTGGCGGTGTCCGAACAACTGTACTCCATGATGGGCCGAACGCCGCTGACGGCCCTTTACGTCGCCATGATGGCGGTCTCGGCGGTGGCCGGCAGCATCGTCTCGTCGGTGGCGGCCAGCACGTATGGCTGTGCCCGGTCCGAAGGGGCCACGGCATGGGGGACGGTAGCAGGCAACCTCGGCAAGCGGCTCTGCGTGGTGGCCTGGGCGTTCCTGGGTCTGGCGTGGGTCGCCCGGTACGTCAGCCCCGGGGTGCTCGCCGGCCTCGCCGCCGACCCGACGGGAGAACAGGCCAAGCTTTTTGCCGATCGGCTGTTCGCTCGCGCCAGTCACGACCTGACGCTCGGCCTCGGGGCTGGCGCCGCCGGGCTGCTTTGGGTTGGCTTGGCGTGGGGGGCCATCGGGGGATGCGCGGCTCCGCTGGTCGCGGCCGGCGGGCTGGTGAGCCGCAACCTGTATCAGCGATTCCTGCGTCCCGGCCAATCAGAGAAGCATTACTTGCACGTCGCACGATGGACCGCCCTGGCGTGTGCCGTCCCCGCCCTGCTGCTGGCCTTCCGGTTTGACAACCTCATCAAGCTCATCGAGATTCTGATCGCTTTGCCGGCAGCCATCGGTTTGGCGGTCTGGCTGGCTTTGGGTTGGCGGCGGTATACCACCTGGGCGCTGCTCGTTTCAACCTTCGGGGCCTATGTCGTGTGGGTTTTCCTGGAGTGGCAGGGAGGGGCCGGCATGGTCCATCGACTCCTCCCGGGAGCCGTCACGGTCATTGAGGGCAAGTATGAGGTGGCGGATGGGTGGATCATCCTGACTTACCTGTCCGTGGCCCTGGTGCTGGGCATCGCCACCAGCCTGGTGACGCGGCCGGAGCGGCGGGAGAAGCTGGATGCGTTCTACCGGTTGCTGCGGACGCCGGCCGAGGGGCATGAACCGCCCGACCCAGGCCCGGACCGCGCCCCGATCCTGGAGCCCCGCCCGATACGCAAGTTGATCGATCACCCGGACCTGGAGATACCCGTTCCATCGCCCAGGGTCGTGGCGGGCTTCACCGCAACGGCTTGTGCCGGGGCGGGGATCGTCCTCCTCACCTGGTGGCTGGCGCAGGGTTGACCTGCTTTTTTGCTTCGCGAAGAGGCAAGCACGTCGCAGACTTGCCCGCGAAGCGGCAAGCTCGTCGCGGGTTTGGCTCGCGAACCGATCGTCCTCCGGTCTCCTTCCCCCTGTCTACTGTCTACTGGCTGCTGCCTTCCCCTCCCCCGCTACCGCACGCCGAGCAGGTGCTCGATGACGAGGCGTTCGAGGCCCTCGTAGTTGCGGTCCTTGATGAACTCGGCCTCGGCCTTGCGGTTCAAGGTGCGAACCTTCTGGACCATGAGTTCGAAGAACCGCTTGCTGTTGGCCAGGTGGGCGGCGCTGTCCGCCTGCTTCTGCGTGCGGAAGGTTTTGACGTCGAGCCCGACCATCTCGCCGTTGGCCCCGTAGCCGGCCTCTTCGAGAACGCGGACCTGGTTGAAAGCCTCGCGGAGGTTGGCGGCCCCGAAGTTCTTGTCCTCGTCGAACTTCAAACCGTTCTGGTCGTTGAGGTGCACGCTCCACAGCTTGTTGTGATAGAGGGCGAAGGCCATCTCGTCCGAGGGATCCAGGCCGGCCAGCTTGGCGTGGGCGGTCTCGATCAGCCCGCCGACGCGGTCCGGAGCGTCGGACAGGTAGGCCAGGGCGAGGGCGTGCCCGATGGTGGGCACGTAGGCCTGGTCCATCGGCTCGTTGGGCTTGGGCTCGATCATGAGGCGCAGGTCGGGGTTGTGCCGGAGCATCTTGTTGATGGCCGTCATCAGCCAGTCGTGCGCCAGCCGGGCGTTCTTGGCCTCGCGGATGTAAGTCCCCTCGCGGGCCAGCCAGACCACGACGTTGTTGGTGCCCAACTCGGCGGCGATATCGACGCACTGCAGGGCCCGGTCGATGGCGTACTTGCGGCAGGCGGGGCTGTTGGAGGTGAAGGCTCCGTCGATGGTGCGGGGGTCCTCCCAAAGGCGCGGGGCGACGAACTCGGGCTCGAGCCCTTCATCGGCCAGCACGCGTCCCATCCGGGCCGCCTTCTTGAGGACCGCGTTCGGGGCGAGGTCGTTGAGGTCGGGCACGGCATCGTCATCGTGGAACTGCACCCCGTCAAAGCCGAGCTGCTTGTAGACGCGGAGCTTCTTGGCGAAGGCGATCGGCTGCCGAACCGCCGGGCCGAACGGGTCCGCCCCCTCGCTGATGTTCCAGGGTCCAAAGGAGAACCGGTACCGCCTGCCACCCGCCTTGCGTTTTGCCTTCGCCACAGTTCCATCCTTTCGTCAAGAGAGCTTCGGTGCCGATCCACCCGGCACACGGGCGGGCCACAGGTTACCGGATGCCCCCCCGGCCGACAAGCCCGTGCCCTGACATCGGCGGCCGGTATCGCGTACAATAGGACGGCCGGCCAGGCACTCATTCCCAGGCCGGCGGCAGGGACAACGAGCCCAAAGGACGACCCAGACGATGGCGAGCCCATTTTGCAGCATTCCCGAGGCCATGGCAGAGCTGAAGGACGGCCGGTTCATTATCCTGGTCGACGACGAGCGTCGCGAGAACGAGGGCGACCTGGTCTGTGCGGCCGAGTTCATCACCCCGGAGATGGTGAACTTCATGCTCACGCACGCCCGGGGCGTGCTCTGCGTGGCCCTGCCGCGGGAGCGTTGCCGGGAGCTGGACTTGCAGCCGCAGACCACGGAGAACACGGCCACCCTGCACACGGCCTTCACGGTCACGATCGACGCCCACCCGCGGTTCGGCGTGAGCACGGGAGTCTCGGCCCGGGACCGGGCGGCGACGATCCGCCGGCTGGCGGACGCCGAGGCAACGGCGGACGACTTCCACCGGCCCGGCCACATCAACCCGCTCATGGCGTGCAGTGGCGGCGTACTGGTACGGGCAGGGCAGACCGAGGGCACGGTGGACCTGCTGCGGATGGCCGGGCTGCGCCCGGTCGGCGCCCTCATCGAGATCATGAACGACGACGGCTCGATGGCCCGCGTACCGGACCTGGCCCGCTTCGGCCAGCAGCACACCATCCGCATGTGCACCATCGCCGACCTCATCGAGTATCGCCACCAGCGCGAGCCCCTGGTGCAGCGCGTCGAGACGGTCAAGCTGCCCACCCGGTACGGGCAGTTCACCCTGCACGCCTACAAGTCGCTGGTCGATGCCGAGCTGCACCTGGCCCTGTGCTGCGGCGGCGTGGGCGATTACGACGCCCAGGGCCACCCCGTCGAGGAGGAGGCCCCGGCCCTGATCCGCGTGCACTCCGAGTGCTTTACCGGTGACGTGCTTGGCTCCTCGCGGTGCGACTGCGGCGACCAGCTCCGCGACGCGATGTGCATGATCCAGAGCGAGGGCCGCGGGGCCATCATCTACCTGCGGCAGGAGGGTCGGGGCATCGGGCTGCACAACAAGCTCAAGGCCTACCACCTGCAGGACTACGGGCTCGATACCGTCGAGGCCAACGAGAAACTCGGGTTCCCGCCCGACAAGCGGGACTACGGCATCGGCGCCCAGATCATCCGCGACTTGGGGCTCCGCCAGATCCGCATCCTGACCAACAACCCCAAGAAGATCAGCCGCCTGGAGGTCTACGGCCTCAAGGTCGTCGAGCAGGTCCCGATCCGTGTGCCGGCCAACGACATGAACCGGGCGTACCTGCGGACCAAACGCGAGAAAATGGGGCATCTGCTGGAGGGAGCGTAGGAGGAGAGAAGACAGGAGACAGGAGACAGGGGCCGCTTGCGGCTTCGCACGTGCGTGTGACAAGTTCCTTAACCCAGCCCCCGCCATGCAACCCAGCATTGCCCGCATTATCGACGCGAATTTCAACCGGGCGCGGGAGGCGCTGCGGGTGATGGAAGACTACGCCCGATTCGTGCTCGACGACCCCGGCGGATGCGAGGCCGTGAAGGGAGCGCGGCACGCATTGGCCGACTGCCTGCGAAGTCTGCCGCTGGAAAGCCTGCTGACCGCCCGGGATACGCCGGGCGACGTGGGTACGCGGATCACCACGGCCGCCGAGCGGGACCGGCCCGATGCTCGGTCCGCCTGCATCGCCGCCGCCAAGCGGCTGCCCGAAGCCCTGCGAACCATCGAGGAATACGCCAAGACCTTTGACTCGGACCTGGCCGCCCGGATCGAGGCCCTCCGCTACCAAGCCTACCAGCTCGAACAACGGGTCCTGCTGCGGGGCACGCGGGCGGCGCGGTTCGCCCGGGTGAGGCTCTACGTGCTGGTCACGGCCGCGTTGTGCCGCAAGGACTGGCTCGCGACGGCGGCCGAGGCCCTCGCCGGCGGGGCCGGCTGCCTGCAACTGCGGGAGAAGGATTTCGAGGATCGCGAGCTGCTGGACCGGGCCAGGCAGCTCGTTGCCCTGTGTCGCAAACACGACGCCTTGTGCATCGTCAACGACCGGCCGGACTTGGCCGTGCTCAGCGATGCGGACGGCGTGCACCTGGGGCAGACGGACCTGTCCGTGGCGGACGCCCGGCGGGTCGTCGGCCCGGATCGGCTCATCGGGGTGAGTACCCACAATCCCGTCCAACTTCGGGCCGCCCTCGCCGAGCGGCCGGACTACGTCGCCGTCGGGCCCATGTTCCCCTCCCCCACCAAGCCGCAGGACCACGTGCCCGGGCCCGACCTGCTCCGCCTCGCGATCGCCGAAACGCGGATCCCCGTCGTCGGCATCGGTGGCATGACCCCGGACCGATTGGGTATACTGGCATCGGCCGGTGCGCGGTGCCTCTGCGTCTGTTCAGCGGTGATCGGGGCGGAGGACGTCCGCGACGCGGCCGGGCGACTCTTGCTGCCGGGCGATCCATGAGTTTCACGTGGGACCATCTCGAGCACCTGCGTCCGAAGGAAAAGGACGAATGGAAGTTCCCGCTGCCCCCCACCTGCGGTGAATGCGGGTACAACTTGACCGGCCTGCCGCAGAACCGCTGCCCGGAATGCGGCACGTCCTTCGACTGGCGGGAGGTCCGGCAACAGGCATCGGAGACCTGGTCGCTGATCCTGCGGCTGCAGCACGCCAACCGCGACGCCTGGCTGGGCCTCTGCCTGGTACTCGGCGGATGGGTGGTGGTTGGCCTAGTCCGCCTGCCGTTCATGCCGCCCGGTATGCACTTGATCGACTTGCTGGCCGGCGGCGCGGGTCTGGTGGGTATCGTCCTGGGCTGCCAGGTCTTCAAAGTTCGGCGAATCCCCGTGTGGGCCAGACCTCACTTCGGCAACCGTGAGCCCAACCAGCTCCTGGGCGTCGGTGCTCTGGCGTTGGGCCTCGCCCTGTTGATCGTGCCCTGGCTGTTGCCGTGAAGGTGCCGGGGTCGGGGGGGGGATGAGTGATGAGTACTGAGTACTGAGTGCTGAGTACTGAGTGCTGAGTGAGGCGCGAGACGGGGACGCAAGTCCCCGAGTAAACGCGGGGGCGCGCGATCCGCTTGCGGCTTCGCACGACTGCGTGCACGCTCCGAATCGGAAATGAATGAGCAGAGCGATTGCCATGCCCGAAACACCCGAATCCTCTCGGACCTCGCTCGCGGCATCGCAATCGCGCCCCCAGGTCCAAAGGACCTGGGCCACCCGACAGAGAGGCTTGGCCGCCCAACCGGCGCAAAACGTGTCGAGCACGCCCGTGGGCGACGCCGCGTCGCCGCCGTCGGTCGCGGAGGCTGATCAGCCAACCCGCGTCCTGGGTTGCCCGATGTGCGGTAGCGGCATCAACCTGCGCGAGCGGGCGTTTCTTTACAATGTCCGCATCTGTCGGCCCTGTGAGCACGGTTTTCTGGCCCGACGATTCCTGGCATTTGCAGTAGACTTGCTGCTGGCAGGCTTGCTTGTGAATGCCGTCGTTGCACCTCTCTGCACCAGGCTTGAGACATTCGGTCTGGGCGCGCTGGGAAGAGCGCTGATAAACTTGGGGCCCTTGTTGCTACTGATGTGGAAGGACGGTTTCGCGGGTCACTCACCAGGCAAGTGGCTGTTTGGGCTGCGCGTGATCGCCACCGACTCCTGGCAGCCCATCGGCTTCTGGCGGTCCTTCAAACGAAACCTCTGCTTACTCGTACCCTTCGTAGTCTTTGTTATCGCCGACGAGGTGTGGCACGGCCAGCCCCGCCGGGGCGACAAGTGGGCCGGCACCAAGGTGATCTGGCGGCGTTACGCTCATTGCCGGCCGTTCCTGCCACCCGGGCACACGTGTCCGGGCTGCGGATACAACCTGACGGGCAACACCTCCGGCCGGTGTCCCGAGTGCGGGCAGGACATCCCCGAGGAGATCCGCCGCTGTATCCCGCAGCCTTCCGCAACAACGCATGAAGAGTGAACCCCTGCGTTCAAGAGCTCATCGGCACAGCGACTTGACGCGGTTCCGTACGGCAGAGCCGCGACCGTGAGGGAGCGGTTCCGCGATCCCCGCTCCCTTACGGTCGCGGCTCTGCTACGCAATCC
>CAZEEJ010000007.1:44818-56298 GCA_964511155.1 uncultured Planctomycetales bacterium
GCACTGCTCAAAGAGCAGTGGCACACCGTAGCGGTCGCCCCCTGTGGCGACCGGGTACCGGCGAGACGCCGGTGCCACACCCGCACTGCTCAAAGAGCAGTGGCACACCGTAGCGGTCGCCCCCTGTGGCGACCGGGGGCGCAGCGGGTCAGGTCGTAGCGGCAACGGCCATACAGGATGCGGTCGGTGATGATCGCGGCGGTCACTGGGGCGAGCGTCAGGCCGGTACGGAAATGCCCCGTAGCCGCCCAGAGGTTCCGCCGGCCGGGCACCGGCCCGAGGTACGGGCGGCCGTCCGGCGTGCCGGGACGCAAACCGGCCCACGCGGCCGTCACCTCCGCTCGACGCAGGGAAGGCAGCCACGATTGAGCGGTCGCCAGCAGCCCGTCCACCCCCTCGGCCGTGTTTCGCTTCTCGAAGCCAGCCTCCGGCTCCTGCGTGGCGCCGACGAGCACGTGGCCGTCGCGACGCGGGACGAGGTAATGCCCGCGGTGCTCGATGATCAGGTCGAAGGCCCGCTGGGCTTGCTTGAGCAGAACGATCTGCCCGCGTACCGGCCGAACCGGCAGCAGCAGCCCCAGCTCCGGCGCGATCGACGCCGACCATGCTCCGGCGGCCACCACCACGTGCTCGCCGGTCCACGGGCCGTCCGGCGTTTGCACACCAACGACGCGATCCCCCCGGCTCACCAAACCGGTGGCCGGGCACCGTTCCACCAGTTGAACGCCCCGCCGCTCGCAGGACGACCTCAATGCCCGTAGCAGCCGCGGATTGCGAACCTGGGCGGTCAGCGGGCAATACAGCACGCCCAGCAATCCCGGCGGCGCCAGCTCGACCCGCTCACGGGCGTCCTCCGGAGCGAGCAGTTCCAGCGGCAAGCGACCGTACCGCTCGGCCTGCAACGCGCCGACCTTCACCTGGCTGCGGGCCATCCGCACCTGCTGGTCGTCGAACAGCAACTCGAAGCTGCCGCAACGCTCGTACTCGGGGTCGATGCCCGTCTCCGCAAGCAGTTCGTCGGCAAACGCGGCGTAGGCGTCCACGCTGTCGCGCTGGACCGCGATGAGCGGGTCCCGCCGATGCCAGTTCCCGCAGTGGATAATGCCCGCACCGGCCCAGGAGGCCTCGCCCCCGCATGTGCCGCGCTCCAGCACCGCCACGCGCAGCCCCGCCTGGGCCAGCGCCCGAGCGACCGCCAGGCCGATGACCCCACCGCCAATGATGATGGTGTCTGCTGTCCGGGTTCCCGTTGACATACGCGATTGTAGCACCGCGCATCCATCAACAAGTTGATTCGGTCCCACATCAGCAAGCTGATTCGGTCCGACATCAGCAAAGCTACGGTCCTGAACTTGTCGGCATGGCTGAACCGGACTATGTTGACGGGTTGTTGGCGGGCTGTTGACGGGCAAATGGCTTATTCCCGAAGGAGGTTCTCATGCGTCCAGGGCTTGTGCTGTTCATCACGATCGTCGCGGGCATCCAGGGAATAGGGATGGCGGCGGAGCCGACCATGCGGCGGCTCTCGCTGGCGGAGTACCGGGACAAGATGAAGGCGGGGTGGATCGGCCAGATGGTCGGCGTCGGCTGGGGCGGCCCGACGGAGTTCCGGCACTGCGACAAGGTCGTCCCCCTCGAAGCCATGCCCAAGTGGAAGCCGGAGATGGTCAACCAGTTCAACCAGGACGACCTGTACGTCGAGATGACCTTCCTGCGGACGCTCGAGGTGCACGGGCTAAACGTGCCCATCCGCCAGGCGGGCATCGACTTCGCCAACAGCGGCTACAAGCTGTGGCACGCCAACCGCAAGGGCCGCATCAACCTGCGGCGCGGCATCGCCCCGCCGGACTCCGGGCACCCGCAGTTCAACCCGCACGCCGACGACATCGACTACCAGATCGAGGCGGACTTCTCCGGCCTGATCGCGCCGGGGCTGCCCAATGCGGTCATTGCGCTGGGCGAGAAGTTCGGGCGACTGATGAACTACGGCGACGGGGTGTACGGCGGGCAGTTCGTCGGTGGAATGTACACGGAGGCATTCTTCGAGACCGACCCGCTGAAGATCGTCCAGGCGGGCCTGGCCTGCATCCCCGCCGAGAGTCAGTACGCCGAGACCGTGCGCGACGTCATCGCATGGCATCGCGAGAACCCCGACGATTGGGAGAAGACCTGGCAAAAAATCATGGAGAAGTACCAGCGAAACCCGCAGTACCGCCGCTTCTCCTGCGGCATGGAGAACGACTGCAACATCGACGCCAAGATCAACGGGGCATTCATCGTCATGGGCATGCTCTATGGCCGAGGCGACTTCGATCAGACAATTATCATCTCCACCCGTTGCGGGATGGACTCGGACTGCAACCCGTCGAACGCGGCGGGCGCGCTGTTCACCGCGATCGGGTTCGCCAAGCTGCCGAAGAGGTTCACCTCGGGCCTGGATAACGACGGGGTATTCAGCCACACGGAGTACAACTTTCCGAAACTGATCGCGGCCTGCGAAAAAGTGGCCCGGCAGGTGGTCGTCGAGGCGGGCGGGCGCATCGAAAAGGATGCCAACGGGGCGGAAACCTTCGTCATCCCGGTGCAGGCCCCCAAACCCGGCAAGGTCGAGCAGTGCTGGCAACCGGGGCCCATCGCGGACAGCCGCTTCACGACAGAGGAGATGGCCAGGATCACGGTCGAACCCGAGGAGCAGGCGCCCCAGTGAGCCGACTCCCGGCGAGGCGGCGACCGGGCGCCGGCGAGACGCCGGTGCCACACCCGCACTGCTCCAAGAGCAGTGGCACACCGTAGCGGTCGCCCCCTGTGGCGACCGGGCTCCGGCGAGATCAGCGGTGCGGGGGGGCCAGGTGGATGGTCGTGCCGAAGGCGACCTCCGCGGCCTCGCCCATGGTCTCGGAGAGCGTCGGGTGGGCGTGGATGCTCATGCCGACGTCGGAGGCGGTAGCTCCCATCTCGATGGCCAACACGCCCTCGGCAATCAACTCGCCGGCGCCGACGCCCACGATCCCGACGCCGAGCACTCGCCCGCTGTCCGGCGACGCGATCACCTTGGTCAGGCCGTCGTTGCGACCGAGGGCCGTCGCCCGGCCGGAGGCTCCCCACGGGAACTTGGCGACCACGATCTCCCGGCCCGCCTGCCGGGCTTGCGTCTCCGTGAGGCCCGCCCAGGCGATCTCGGGATCGGTAAACACCACCGCCGGGATGGCCCGGGCATCCACCACCGCGTTCTCACCAGCCAGCACCCCCGCGACGATCTTCGCCTCGTAGGACGCCTTGTGAGCCAGCATCGGTTCACCCGCCAGGTCCCCAATCGCGTAGATGTGCTCGTCCGTGGTACAGCGACGGTCGTCCACCTCGACAAACCCACGGTTGATGATCTTGACCTTGGTGTTCTCCAGGCCGAGGCCCTCACTGTTGGGCGTACGACCGACGGCAATGAGCACGCGCTCGAAGTCGGCATTGGCCGGCACGGAAGACTTCGCGTCGGGGCGGGCCGGCTCGAAGGTCACCGATACCGCCGTGCCGGTGTCGGCGATGGCCGCGACCTTGGTGTTGAGATGGATGGCCTTGAAGGTCTTTTTGAGCCGGGCCTGTAACACGCGAACGAGGTCGCGGTCCGCGCCGGGCAGCAGGCCGTCGGTCATCTCGACCACGGTCACCTCACTGCCCAGGGCGGCATAGACGGTGCCCATTTCCAGCCCGATGTACCCCCCGCCGATAACCAGAAGCGATTGGGGTACGTTGGGCAGTTCCAGGGCCGACGTCGAGTTCATGACCCGTGGGCTGTCGATGTTGAAGGCGGGAATGGCGGTGGGCCGCGATCCCGTCGCCAGGATCGCATAGGCAAACCGCACGCGGCCCTGGTCGGGCGGACCGCCGCGCTCGCTGCTGAGCAGCAGCGTGTGGGAGTCCTCGAACCTCGCCCATGCCCGGACCAGCTCCACGTTCCGCGACTTGGCGAGCTGGCGGATGCCGCCGGCGTTTTTGCCGATGACCTCGTCCTTCCACTTCCGCAGTTTCGCCAAGTCGATTTCGGGCGCGGCGAACTTGAGGCCCCAATGCTCGGCCTCGCGGGCCTCGTTGATCAGGTGGGCGATGTGCAGGAGCGTCTTGGACGGGATGCAGCCGCGGTTCAGGCAGACGCCGCCGGGATGCTCGTCGGCATCCACCAGCAGCACCTTGCGCCCGCGATCGGCGGCCGCGAACGCCGCCGCGTAGCCCCCGGGGCCCGCACCGATGACCACCACATCCGTCTGCCGCGTTGCCGCTGATTCGCTCATGGTTGACTCACGTACCGAGTAGCAGGACCTCGGGGTCTTCCAGCAAGCCGGCCAGCTTGCGCACGAACCGGGCGCCGTCCGCCCCGTTGATGACCCGATGGTCGTAGGACAGGCACAGCGGCAACATCAGCCGGTTGGCAAGCTGCCCATCGACGAGTCGGGGTTCCTCACGCGAACGGGCCAGACCGAGGATGGCCACCTCCGGAAAGTTGATGATCGGCGTGAAAGCCGTCCCGCCGATACCGCCCAGGTTCGTCACCGTGAAGGTTCCGCCGCGCAGCTCGTCCAGCCCCACCTTCCGTTTGCGGGTCCGCTCGGCCAGTTCGTTCATCTCGGCGGCCAGGGCCAGCACGCTCTTGGTATCCACGTCACGGATCACCGGCACGATCAGCCCCGCCTCGGTATCCACGGCCACGCCGACGTGGTAGTACCGCTTGAGCACCAGCTCGTTGGCCTGCGTATCCAACGACGCGTTGAACTGCGGATGGGCTTTGAAAGCGGCAACCAGCGCCTTGAGCACGAAGGCAGTGACCGTGAGTTTGACCTCTTTACCCTGCTCGGTCTCCCGGAAACGCCGACGCAGGGCCTCCAGCCGGGTGATGTCCGCCATCTCAAACTGAGAAACGTGCGGCGCGACCGACCAACCGGTCCACAGATGCTCGGCCGTCTTGCGCTGCAGCGAGGACAACGGCACGCGCTCGACCTCGCCCCACTGGGTGAAGTCGGGCAGGGCCACGGCTGGGCTGGAGAACCCGCCTCCCCCCCCCCCTCGTCCCTGCTGTTCCCGGATGAACGCTTTGACATCCTCTTCCGTGATCCGCTCGCCCGCTCGCCCGGCGGCAACGGCCCGCAGATCGACACCCAACTCGCGGGCCAGCCGGCGCGTCGCCGGTCCGGCGGGCACCGGTTCATCCGTATCCTCGGCGGCGGGCCGGGTTGGGCTATCAGCCTTCTTGGCCGGCGGCGGCGTCCGGGCCGGCGGTTTCGCCTTGGCCGGCGGCTCCTCGGACTTCTCCGCTTCGGGTTTCTTCTTCGCAGACTTCTTCGCCGGGGCGGATGCCGGTTCAGGCTCTGCCACGGCGGCAGCAGCCGTGGGCGCGGCAGCCGCAGCGTCGGGAACGGCCTTCCCTTTCCCGTCCGCGTCGAGGGTCAGCAGAGTGGCCCCTACCTTTACCTGGTCCCCGATCTTCACCATCACCTCGACCACGCGGCCGGCAACGGAACAGGGGACTTCCAGCACGGCCTTGTCCGTCTCGATCTCAACGACGGTTTGCTCGGCCTCTACGGCGTCCCCGGGCGCAACGTGCACCTGCACAATGTCGCCGCCTTCGACGCCTTCGCCCAGATCGGGCAGTTTGAATTCGGTAGCCACGTTTTCACCTCGGATGCGTCACGCATACATGGGATCGACCGCTTCCGGATCAATCTCCAGATCCTGGATCGCCTGCTTGACGGCGCCGCGATCCCGCTGGCCCCGCTGGACAAGCCGCTCCAGAGCCGCCACCACGACGTGCTCGGCGTTCACCTCGAAGTGCCGCCGCAGCGACGGGCGATCCTCGCTCCGCCCAAACCCGTCGGTCCCCAGGCTCACCATGCCGCCCGGCACCCAACGGGCGATCTGATCGGAGACCACACACATGTAATCGGACGCGGCGACCACCGGAGTCGAATCATGGTCCAGCAGGCCGGCCAGGTAGGACTGGCGCGGCGGGGCCTCAGGGTGCAGACGGTTCCACCGCTCGACCTCCAGGCAATCACGGCGAAGCTGGGTGTAGCTGGTGGCGCTCCACACGTCGGCGGCCACACCGTAGCGCTCGGCCAGGATGCCCGCCGCCCGTTGGACCTCCCGCAGGATTGAACCGCTGCCGAACAGGTGCACCCTCGCGTCGGCCGCCAGATCGTTCTTCTGGTAACGATAGAGACCTTTGAGGATCCCTTCCCGCACGCCTTCAGGCATGCGCGGCTGCTGGTAGTTCTCGTTGCCGATCGTCAGGTAATAGAAGACATCCTCGCGGGCTTCGTACATGCGGTGGATGCCTTCCTGGATGATGACCGCCAACTCGTACGCAAAGGCCGGGTCGTACGCCTGGATCGTCGGGACCGTTGAGGCCAGCACGAGGCTATGCCCGTCCTGGTGCTGCAGGCCCTCGCCGGCCAGAGTCGTACGGCCGGCCGTTCCGCCCATCAGGAAGCCCTTGCAGCGCATGTCCGCCGCCGCCCAGATCAGGTCGCCGATCCGCTGGAACCCGAACATCGAGTAGTAGATGAAGAACGGGATCGTGTTCACCCCTTGCGTGGCGTAGGCCGTTCCGGCGGCGATGAAGGAGGACATGGAGCCCGCCTCGGTGATGCCTTCCTCGAGGATCTGCCCGTCCTTAGACTCGCGATAGTACAGCAGGGTATCGCGGTCCACCGGGTCGTAAAGCTGTCCGGTACTGGCGTAGATACCGCACTGACGGAAGAGCGGCTCCAGGCCGAACGTCCGGGCCTCGTCCGGGATGATCGGCACCACCAGCTTGCCGATCTCCTTGTCGCGCACCAGCTTGGCGAACAACCGGGCAAAGGCCATCATGGTCGACGCCTCGCGCTCGCCGGTACCCTCCAGCAACTCGCTGAACGACTCCAGCGGCGGGGCCTGGATCGGCTGGCTGCGGATCACCCGTTGCGGGACGTACCCGCCGAGGCTCTCCCGCCGCTTGTGCATGTACTGCATCTCCGGGCTGTCGTCCGGCGGGCGATAGAACGGCGCCTTGGCGACCTCGCTATCGGAGATGGGAATGCCGAAGCGCGTGCGGAAGTCCTTGAGCTCCTGCTCGTTGAGCTTCTTCTGCTGGTGGGTGATGTTCTTGCCTTCGCCGGCCTCGCCCAAGCCGTACCCCTTGGTCGTCTTGGCCAGGATGACCGTCGGGGCCCCGCGATGATTGACCGCAGCCTTGTAGGCGGCGTAGACCTTCTCCGGATCGTGCCCGCCGCGGCGCATCCGCTGGATCTGCTCGTCGGAAAGCTGCTCGGCCATCTTGGCCAGGGCCGGGTATTTGCCGAAGAAATGCTCGCGGGTGTATGAGCCCGGTTCAACCGAGTACTTCTGGTAGTCGCCGTCGACGGCTTCCTCCATGCGGCGGATCAACCAGCCTTCCTTGTCCTGCTTGAGCAGGGGCTCCCAGTCGCCGCCCCAGATGACCTTGATGACGTTCCAGCCGGCCCCGCGAAAGGCCGCCTCCAGTTCCTGGATGATCTTACCGTTGCCCCGCACCGGGCCGTCCAGTCGCTGCAGGTTGCAGTTGATGACGAAAGTCAGGTTGTCCAGCTTCTCGCGGGAGGCGAGGGTGATCGCCCCGAGACTCTCGGGCTCGTCGCACTCGCCGTCGCCCATAAAGCACCAGACCCGGCAGTTCTCGGTGTTGCACAGGCCGCGGTGCAGCAGGTAGCGATTGAACCGGGCCTGATAGATCGCCATGATCGGCCCGAGGCCCATCGAGACAGTCGGGAAGCTCCAGAAATCGGGCATCAACCAGGGATGCGGATAGGAGGAGAGCCCTCCCCCCGGCTTGAGCTCCCGGCGAAAGTTCTCCAGTTGCTCGACGGTCAGACGGCCTTCGAGGAACGCCCGGGCATACACTCCCGGCGCCGCGTGACCCTGGAAGTAGATCTGGTCGCCGGACCCGTGACCGTCCCGTGCGCGGAAGAAGTGGTTGAACGCCACCTCGTACAGCGTGGCGATCGAGGCGTAGGTCGAGATGTGCCCACCAATGCCCGGCGACTCGCGGTTCGCCCGCACCACCATGGCCATGGCGTTCCAGCGGATGAGGCTCTTGATCCGCACCTCCAACTCGCGGCTGCCGGGATAAGGCGGCTGCTCGTGAGCCGGAATGGTGTTCACATACGGCGTGTTGGCGCTGAACGGCGGAGCGAAACCTCGCTCCCACAAGCGTTTACGCAACGCGGAGAGCAGCTCCCACGCCCGGTTCGGACCCTGGGTGGTCAGGACGTAGTCCAGCGACTGCAGCCATTCGCGGGTCTCCTCTGCCGCCTCGGCGGGCGGTAGCGGAATCTCGTTTGCCATGGATACGCAACCTCGTTGCCCGTCATTCATGCGGGACTGTAGTACCCGGTCAGGGGTATGGCCATGCCCCGCGCCAACCCGGGCCGCAAGTATGGCCGACCGCCCCGAAACCGTCAACGCGACCGGCCCGTGCGCGGGAGCCGAGGGTGAGTCCCCCGAGCTGCGGGCTTGAGCCCAACGAGCAGCAGGCTTCAGCCCGCGGCTTGTTCGCCTTATGATCATTATGGTTGCAGAGACTCCCCCGCGCTGCTCACCGAGCGGTGGTACACGGCACGCATGTACGCAAGCCGTCTGTTCCAACCTTCGGTCAATCACGCGGCAACGCGATGTGCCCAGGGCTCGATGGCCCGTTGGATCTCGCGCAGGGAGTCGGGCAGGGCGCCTTGGCCAAACCGCTTCCACCAGCTCACGACGGTCATGCCAACCACTTCGTCATTGTCCTCGCGTCGAAGAACAATCATGCCATCATCGGTCTCTTCACCGTAGGACGCGGCTTCTCGGTGCTTGAGCAGACGAAGGTAAAGCACGTCGTCCGCAAGGTCATAATGATACCACAGAACGTCGTCCACGATCCCTTCTATAACGTCTATTTGGACCATTCCACCGCACCTCCCGTGACGCGCCTGGCTCGATGGGCGGTTTTTACAATTCCAGCAACCACATCTGCTACCACAACTATCTTAGTCGATGAGCCAGCACAGGGTCCATAGTACAATCGGCAATCCGGATCCGAACGGCTAACCCGGACCTCGAACGGCGTTTTCCACGGCCAGGCGATCCTGCTGCACCTCCGGGTGACCCTTGAGAATGTGGCCGTACCACGTCCGATCATGAAGCGTAATGCTTCTGCCCATCGGGTCCTTCAGTACCGAGTCTGCCACGTCTGTTGCTCCTGGTGCGCTTTGGGCGATCCCGTCGCTACCGGGCTTCGGTCAATCCGCCTTCTTGAGTACCGGGGCGTCCTGCAGCTCGCGGATGCGGTCGCGGAGCATGGCCGCCCGCTCGAAGTCGAGCTTCTCCGCCGCCTCGAGCATCTCCTTCTCCAAGGTAGCGACGGCCTCGCCGCGATCGAACTCCGTCTCGCTGGCCCGCACCGCCTCGCGGGCCACGCGGCGGGCGGACATCTCCTGCTCGAGGCTGTTGCGGATCGCCTTGCGGATCGTCTCCGGCTCGATGCCGTGCTCAAGGTTGTAGGCCGTTTGCAGCTCGCGGCGGCGGTTGGTCTCACTGATCGCCCGCTCCATGCTCGGCGTCACCCGGTCGGCATAGAGGATGACCTCGGCGTTAACGTTGCGGGCGGTGCGGCCGATCATCTGCACCAGCGAGGTCTCGCTCCTCAGAAAACCTTCCTTGTCCGCGTCCATGATGGCCACCAGCGAGACCTCGGGGAGATCCAACCCCTCGCGCAGCAGGTTCACCCCCACCAGTACGTCAAACTCGCCGCGGCGCAAATCGTTGAGGATCTCGACGCGTTCGAGCGTCTCGATCTCGCTGTGCAGGTACCTCCCGCGGAATCCCCGCTGGTCGATGTACGCGGACAGGTCCTCCGCCAATCGCTTGGTCAACGTGGTCACCAGAACACGCTCGCCGACCGAGACGCGCTGCTCGATGCGCTGAAGCAGGTCCGGCACCTGCCCGCGGGCCGGCGATACGTGGATCACCGGGTCGACCAACCCCGTCGGGCGAATGATCTGCTCGACGACTTCGCCGCCGCAGCGCTGCAGCTCATAGGGGGCCGGCGTCGCGCTGACGAACAGCACCTGGTGCCACAAACTTTCGAACTCCTCGAACCGCAGCGGGCGGTTGTCCAGGCAGGAGGGCAGCCGGAAGCCGTGCTCGACCAGCACCTCTTTGCGGCTGCGGTCGCCGGCGTACATGGCCCGGATCTGCGGAACGCTGACGTGGGACTCGTCGATGATCAACAGGAAGTCTTTGGGGAAGTAGTCGATGAGCGTGTACGGCCGGGTGCCCGCGGGCACGCCGTTGAGGTGCCGCGAGTAGTTCTCGATGCCGCTGCAGTAACCGACCTGCTGGATCATCTCGAGGTCGTACTTCGTGCGGGCCAGCAATCGCTGGGCTTCGAGCAGCTTGCCGACTCGCCGCAACTGCATGACCCGCAGGTCGAGCTCCTCCTGAATGGTGCGGGCCGCCGCCTGGATCTTCTCTTCGGGCATGACGTAATGAACGGCGGGGAAGATGAAGACCTGCTCCTGCGAGGTCAGCGTCTCGCCGGTCAACGTGTCGATGAGATCGATCCGGTCGAGCTGGTCGCCGAAGAACTCGAGGCGGTAGCCGAACTCCTCGTCGGCGGGGTGCACCTCGACCACGTCGCCGCGCACGCGAAAGCTGCCGCGCACGAACTCGAGGTCCTTGCGGCTGTATTGCAGCTCGACGAGCCGCTTGAGCAGCTCATCCCGCTCGAGCGTCTGGCCGACGCGCACGGTGATGACGCTGCGTTTGAAGTCCTCCGGCGAGCCGAGCCCGAAGATGCACGACACGCTGGCCACGATGACCACGTCCCGCCGCGAGACCAGCGAGCTGGTAGTGCTGAGCCGCAACCGGTCGAGGTCGTCATTACGGCTGGCGTCTTTCTCGATGTAGATGTCGCGCTGCGGAATGTACGCCTCGGGCTGGTAGTAGTCGTAGTAGCTGACGAAGTACTCGACGGCGTTCTCGGGGAACAGCTCGGAGAACTCCTCGTAGAGCTGTGCCGCGAGGGTTTTGTTGTGGCTGATGACCAGGGTCGGGCGGTTGAGGTTGCGGATCAGGTGGGCCATGGTGAACGTCTTGCCGGAACCGGTGACGCCCAGGAGGCACTGCGAGCCGGCCCCGCGCTGGAAGGCCTCCGTCAGCTTGGCGATGGCCTCCGGCTGGTCGCCGGCCGGCTCAAACGCACTGTGAATGCGAAACTCGGACATACGCCCCCGATCCTCAATGCGCCGTCCTGCCCCATGGACACCGCCGTGGTTGCGACGGTGACGTCAGAATCATGGTACGCGCCGTCTGGAGGCGGAGCAAACCAGACGGCGATGCTGCCGGCAGAGGGGGCGTGACACAAACGGCGGGCTGGTGCAAGGCTTTCAGCCTTGAAACGGTTCGGTGGGCCTGCCTACCGGGGGCGGCGCTGCGCTTGC
>CAZEEJ010000008.1:0-55294 GCA_964511155.1 uncultured Planctomycetales bacterium
ATAACCATGGCCCGAGTGCATAACTGGCAGATCGGGCGGGAGATGTCCTACTGGTATCCGGAGAGCCGACCCAAGAGGCAGTTTGCCGCGGTCTTCGATATCAACAAGTGCATCGCCTGCCAGACCTGTACCCTCGCGTGCAAGACCACCTGGACTTCGGGCAAGGGCCAGGAGTACATGCTGTGGAACAACGTCGAGTCCAAGCCCTTCGGCTTCTACCCGCTGGCCTGGGACCTCAAGCTGCTCAACATGCTGGGCAAGCAGGAGTGGGACGGCGACGTGTACAATGGTCGGACGCTGTTTGAGGCGGCCCCCGCCGGTAAACGCGTCCTCGGATGGCGACCGGAAGACCAGGACTATGCCTACCCGAACGTGGGCGAGGACGACTGCACCGGGATGATCGAAAACGGCGCCGCCCTGCAGGTGCCGCACCTGAGCTGGTTCTTCTACCTGGCCCGCATCTGCAATCACTGCACCTATCCCGCGTGCCTGGCGTCGTGTCCGCGGGCCTCGATCTACAAGCGGCCGGAGGACGGGATCGTGCTCGTCGACCAGCAGCGGTGCCGCGGCTACCGCGAGTGCGTGCAGGCCTGCCCGTACAAGAAAGTGTTCTATAACCCGCTGACCGGGACCTCGGAAAAATGCATCGCCTGCTACCCGAAGAACGAACAGGGGATGCAGCCGCAGTGTTTCGTGAACTGCATCGGGAAGATCCGGCTGGCGGGGTGGATCTCGAAGCCTGAGGACGCCCAGCCGGACAATCCGATCGACTACCTGGTCCACGTCCGCAAGATCGCCCTGCCGCTGTTCCCGCAGTTTGGACTGGAGCCGAACGTGTACTACACCCCGCCGATCCACACCCCCCTGCCGTTCCTGCGGCAGATGTTCGGGCCGCGGGCCGCCGAGGCCGTTCGGGCATACCGGGCCGCGGCGGACGATCCGGACCTGGGAGGCCTGCTGGGCCTGTTCGGCAGCACCGAGCGCGTGATACCACGGTGGAAGCGGCACAACGACTGGGTCGCGGCGCTGGATGACGACGGCGCGGAGACCGTCCGCGTCCCGCTCAAGGAGCCGGTTTTCATCCGCAAGGCGTTTGATGATCACCTCCAGGTCGCCCGGGTGAACTGCCCGTAGGGAGAATGAATCGCCATGCTGCGCATAACCCTCTACATGCTCACAAGTGCCGCCTTTGTCCTGTTGGGGACGGCGGCCTGTCGCGAGGAGTCGGTCGCCGCCACGACGGCGGAGGTGCTTGTCGCGAGAGGTGCGGTGTTGCCGACTGATCCATCGGACGATGCGTGGCGGCAACTGCCGGAACACGTCGCCCCGCTGATTCTACAGGATCTGGTCGAGCCCCGGGCGCTCGTGCCCACCACCGCCGAGGTCCGTGTGCGGGCGGTGACCGACGGCCGGGAGGTCGCGTTTCGTCTCGAGTGGGCCGACGCGACGCTGAACGATCTGCCCGGCGCGGCCCGGTTCAGCGACGCCTGTGCGGTGCAGGTGCCGGCCGGGATGGATGCGAGCGTGCCCGCGCCGCAGATGGGCGAGGTGGGCCGGCCGGTGGAGATCACCTACTGGAGTGCTGCCTGGCAGGCGCAGGTCAACGGGCGCGGGGATTCGATCACCGATTTGTACCCGCGTGCCTACGTGGACCATTACCCGTTTGAGGCCCCGTCGCTCAAGAAGGATTCGCCCGAGCAGCAGGAGATGGCAGATCGTTACGCGCCCGCCCGTGCGTTGAGGAACACCGCGGCCGGACCGCACGACACCCCGGTGCAGGATCTCATCGCCGAAGGGCCTGGCACCCTGACGCCCGCGCCGACCCAAGGCTCGCGCGGACAGGGCCGGCGCACGCAGACCGGCTGGTCGGTGGTCATCACCCGGCGGCTGCCGGCCGGCCTGGACGGCCCCGCGGGACGTTCCCATATTGCCCTCGCCGTGTGGGAGGGCGAGCAGCACGAGGTCGGCGCCCGCAAGATGCGCACCGGATGGGTTCCCCTGCTCATCGCGAGTGCACCATGAACGCGCGGGGCAGGAGAGTACTGAGTGCTGAGTGCTGAGTATGAGTATGAGCCGGGGGTGCAAACCCCCGGGTTGCAGCCGCGAGGATGACATGAACCCGGAAACGGTCGCGACGCAAACGGAGCCGATGCGGTTGGTGCGCGAAGCTGCGGAGTGGCGGCTCATTGGCCTGCTCTTCGAGCGTCCGGCCGAGGGTTGGCACGATCAGGTGGCCGCCCTGGCCGGCGAGGTCCAGGACCCCGACCTGCGTACCGCGGCGGAGGCTGCCGGTGACGAGGCCTCACCGGGCCTATACCATACGACGTTCGGGCCGGGCGGGCCGGCGCGAATCCGCGAAGTGGCGTATCGCGACGACGTGCTGCCCGGCGGTGTACTGGCCGAGTTGTGTGCCCTGTACGAGGCCTTCGCGTATCAGCCGAGTCGCGACGAGCCGCCGGACCACTTGGCCACGTTGGCCGGGCTGATGAGCTACCTGCGGGTGAAGGAGGCGTACGCCTTGGCCCGTGGGAATGATGAGGAGGCCGCAGTGGCCGCCGACGCTGCTCGCCGGCTCATCGAGGACCATCTGTCGTTCATCGCGGAACCGCTGTCCGTCGCCCTGGGAGCCTCCGGCATCCGCTACCTCTGGCTCGCTGCCGAGGCCCTGCATCAGCGCACCGGGCCGATGCGCCCGCGTCCGTCGGCCGGAGGGATCGTGCCCGCAGAGGAGGATGGATGCCCATGATTCGCCGCATACCGCTCTCGGCCCGGCGTTTACGCCGGGTTCACGGGATGCACCGAACGCGGGCATGACCCCGGTTCACCGGGGTTCTCGATGGGCGGTTTGAACCGTCGGGGTAGAAACGATGCCTTCTTCATTCTCCATTCCTGATTCTCAACTCCCCGACGCCGCAGCGCGCCGCCGCGGGGCCCTGACCGATGGGTGCAGCCGGCTCATCGACCACCTGCGGCTATCGCTTACCGATCGCTGCAACCTGGCGTGCCCATACTGCGTGGTGCCTGGCACCCGGCGGCCAACGCATCGCATCGATGCCGACTTCGCCATTGCCCTGGTCCGCTGGCTGTCCTCGCGGCATGGCATTCGGCACGTGCGGCTCACCGGCGGCGAGCCTCTGTTGTACCCCGACCTGCTGCCGATGATCGAGGCGTCTGCGGCACTGGGCACACTTCGCGAGATCACGCTCACGACCAACGCTCAGTTGCTGGTCGGCATGGCCCAGTCCCTCCGCCGGGCGGGCCTGACGCGTATCAACGCCTCGCTCGATACGCTCGATCCCGCACGCTTCGGTCGCCTGACCGGCGGCGGCCAGCTCAGCCGTACGCTCGAGGGCATCCAGGCGGCCGTCGAGGCGGGGTTGACACCGGTACGCATTAACGTCCTCGTCCAGCGCGGGCTCAACGACGACGAACTGTGCGAACTTGCCGAGTGGGGGCTGACCACCGGCTGCACCGTCCGTTTCCTCGAGATCATGCCCATCGGGGCGGCCGTCGGGACCGTCGATGATCGCCTCGTCCCCGCGGCGGAGATCTACGCGCGGCTGGCGACGCGGTTCCAACTGCGTGCGCGGCCGTGCCCACCGGGCCAGCCGGCCACCGAGTACCAGGCGATCCGCCGCCACGGGCTGCCGCTGGCCGGCCGGGTCGGAGTCATCGCCGCCACGACCCGACCGTTCTGCGCCTCGTGTCGCCGCATCCGCATCACCGCGCGCGGCGAGCTGCTGTCCTGTCTGTTCGACAGTGGCGGTTCCGACTTGGCCGCGGCGTGGGATGGGCATACGCTGGATCAGGATCGGGCCGACGCCATTCTCTATGCGGCCGTCATGGCCAAGCCCGCTCTGGGGCTGCGGACCCAGGCGACCTCGATGATGGCGATTGGAGGTTAGGAAGCGGTAAAGAAAGCCGCGACCGCAAGCAGAGCCGCGACCGTAAGGGAGCGGTTCCCGGAGGCAGACCCATGATCGGATCGAAGCTGGACGACACGTCGCCGTGCCCGCCGATTCCGCCAACCGGCGAAACGAGCGGATCATCCAGGCAAGCCCATCAGGCCGTCGGGGTCACCGTGGCGGCGTGCGTCTCGCCGGGAGGGATACCCAAGCGGCCTGCCGAAGCGGTCGAAGTCACCGCCGACGGGCTGGTTGGCGACGGCCATGCCCACCAGAAGCATTGCCGGCCCGATCGTGCGGTGTCCATCCAGGACCTGGAGTTGATCGAGGAGCTTGCACGGGAGGGCTACGCCGTCGGACCGGGCGCCATGGGCGAGAACATCACCGTGCGCGATCTGAACGTGCAGCGCTTGGCCGTCGGCGATCAGTTGCGGTTCGCGGATGGCCCGATCATCGAATTGACCATGGTGCGGAAGCCGTGTTACGTCCTGGACGCAATCGATCCGCAGCTCAAGGAAGCGGTGGTTGGGCGCTGCGGCTTCCTGGCCCGCGTGGTGCAGCCCGGCACACTGCGCCCCGGCCAGACGATCACCGTCGAAGCGAAGAGGGAGTAACTCGAAACCCGTGGCACGAAGCTCAGAAGAAGGTCTGGGCCCAGGTTGCGTCGTCGGCGTGCTGGCCGGCGGGCAGGGACGACGCATGGGCCGTCCGAAAGCCGGGCTCGTGTTGCCCGACGGCCGCACCATGCTCGAGCACGCCGTGGGCCTCGCCCAAAGCGTCGGCGGAGGCGCCCAAGAGGTGGTCATCCTCGGCCAAGCCGTTCCGCTGCCCCCCGCGCTGGCCGATGTTCGCGTGCTGCCGGACGCCGCTCCGCAGGCCGGTCCGTTGGGCGGCCTCTGTGCCCTGCTCGACTACGCCGGCACGCGATGGGGCCTGCTCCTGGCCTGTGACCTGCCCCTGCTGACGTCCCGCATCATCCATCAGCTCTTCGCTGCGGCCCACCCCGACGTGGACGCCGTCGCCTTCCACAATGCCCGGACCCCCGGCACCTGGCACGCCTGCTGTGCCCTCTACCATCCGCGTATCCGCGACTTCGCGATCCGGGCACTTCTGGACGGCGACGGCAGCTTGAACCATCTCCTCGGCCGGGTCCGCCTGGCCTCCCTCGACGCCGGCCCCCAGGAGGAGCGCCAACTCCTCAACGTGAACCGTCCGGAAGATCTCCTCCGCCTCATGCTGAAATCGAGCTGGGTGTAACTCGCCGGCCGCGTACGCGACGATGGCGACGTCGGCGCGAAATGGGGACTGGCTCCGCCCCAGCGATGTTTGATGAAGGAAACATCCTCGGATGCGGGCCAGTATTACGGCCTGTGACACATCGCTCCAGCGGTGCCTGTCCCCATTTCGCCCCCGCCTTGGTTCGGCCTACTCTGTTCCCGGGCTTTCCGGAGCCGCCGGCTGCGTGCCGGCGGGCAGGGGCTTCACGCGAATGTTGGTGTACTGCACCTCCATGGGGTCGCCGCTGTGCAGTTGCAGGGCGATGATGCCAACCTTGGGCGCATCGGCCTGGGTCTCCGTCCAGTCGGCGGTGACGACGCCGTTGGTCTTGAGGATGAGGCGCGGCCCCTGGGCGACGACCTCCATGTCGTTCCAACCGGGCTGGACGTTCTGATCCGCCTTGCCGGTCCAGCCGTCAACGAGCTTGCGGCGGCCGTTCTGCTCGTGCAGGTTGCCCCAGCCGAAGGGCAGCACCACATCGGCCTGATAGCCGGCCACCTCGTAGTCGGGCCACTCGAGACTGCGGAACTGGACGCCGCTGTTGCCGCCGACCAGGTTGACGCTGTAGCGCAGGATGAAGTCGCCGAAGGCCTGTTCGGTGATGGCATAAGTGTGCTTCTTGATGCCGTCGGGATGGCTGTTGCCGATGATGAGCCCGTCGCGGGTCTTCCAGTAGCGGGCGTCGAAACGCCAGTTGGCCAGGGTCTTGCCGTCGAACAGGGGGACGAAGCCCTCCTGCCGCTCCTCTTCGCTGAGCAGCGTGGCGGGGCCGAGTCGGCGCCCGGCCCAGCGAATGCCATTGGCTAGGAGGGCCTGGAAGGCGGGGTTGGTATGGGCCTGCTCGTCGTGCCCGAGCATGATGGAGACGACCCGGCTGCCATGGTAGCGCCTGGTCCAGGCCGGCGGCTCCGGCTTGGAACGTCCGCCGTGCAGGGCCGCGGTCCGCAGCACGACGTGGTTGTTCTCGCCCCATTCGGTCACCAAATACGGCTCATCGGCGATGGTAAATCGCTCGGGCACGTCGGTGTTAATCGGGTGACCGCGGTCCACCGTCACAACGTCGAATGACGTGAACGGATCGTGCCCGAGCACCAGGGCACCGACAATGTTGCGCCACTCGGGCCAGCTCTGAAACGACCACAACGCACAGTGAACCGCGACCAGCCCGGTGTTGCGGCGCAGGGCCGCCAGCACCGCCTGCCGCTGCTCCGCGTTGAGGTCGGCGTCGTGGCAGTTGTTGAACACGAGCACGTCGAACGGCTTGAGGTTCTGCTCGGTCAGCTTGCCGAGGTCACCGGTCACCTCGACCGCCAGGTCGCCGTCCTTGCCCAGCACGCGGGCCAGCTTCGGCGGTAGGCTCTCGTAGTCGTGGGCGATGCCGCCGACGATCATGAGCACCTTTAGCGGCTTGGGCTCGGCGGGCTCCGCCGCTTGCAGAATACTCCCACCTGCTGCCAACAGAGCCAACGCGGCGATCCGGATCCCGTGTAGAGTGCGGTTGCTAATCATCATTGCACCTCGTCGAATCGCGGTACAATCCGCGACTTTTCCTCATCACACAAAAGCGGCGGCGGGCAGTTACTTCACTGGATTCAGCCTCTTCTGCTTGTCGTCAGCATGCTTACGTTCGCCGCGAAGCGGCAAGCCCGTCCGAGAGCCGAACTCGTGTACCGCCGACACTTCTCGCCTCCTGTCTTCTGTCTCCTGTCCCCCGTCTTCTGACTTCTGTCTTCTGTCTCCTGTCTCCTGCTTGCTCACTCCAGCGTTACCGTAACCTCCCTCGAAGAAACGATCCGCACCGGTCCGATGAGCCCCGACTCGAAACACCAACCGTCTCGCAACAGGTTGCCGTCGTGCCATTTGCGGTTCAACGGGGCCGCCTTGACCTCGTCAAAGATATCCCAGTGCATACGATTGGCCAACAAATTGGCGACGACAACGTCCACGCGGTTCTCACCGGCGGTAAGATGGCCGGTCACGTCAAAAGTATAAGGCGGCCAGACGCGTGTCCCGAGGAGCTTGCCGTTCAGCCACACCTCGGCACAATAATTGACCCGGCCAAGATCCAGCGAAAGGCGGACGCCGGGGCCGACACACTCCGCAGGCAGGACAAACTGACGCGAGTAAAGCACCCGCCCGCTGTACCAGTCGAGCCCCTGCCGGGTCCAGCAGCCCAACGGGCGCTCCGCCGGCCGGCACCGCACCCGCACCGGCTCGATCAACCCCCGCTGTCCTGGTCCGGCCGCGACCCGTAGCGCCACCACCTCGCCGCGCGTACCTTCGGGCAAAGACAGCCAACCCTCCTGCGGCGGGACCGCCTGGCCGTCCACCCAGACACGCCACTCGCCCTCGACGCGCGGCACTCGCACCGCCACAACCCCCGGCGGCAACGCTTGGCGGTACCACACCACAGATGGCTCCGGCAGCTCCTGCGGGTACGCGGGCTCGCCGTAGGGCTGCTCGGGCGGGGCAACGTACTCCCACGCCGGCTGCCACTGTTTCTCAGGCAGCATCACCTCCCAAGTCGCATCCGTGAAGAGCTGGATCACCGTGTCGGTGTCCAGGAAGAGCTGCCCCTCGGCCAGGACCGCCGGGGCGTTTTCGGCGGCGATGGTGATCGTGTTCTCGCCCGGCCGCAGGTGGCGCAGCTCGAATCGCTGCGGAACGCGCGCTCCCCGACCGGGGTATGACTGCCCGTTGACGATGACCTCGAAGGGGCTTTCGCAGATCACCGCCAACCACCCTCGGGCGCTGCTCCGCGGCGTCACCGTGAACGTCGTTCGGCATTGCAGCCCCTTACCCCCGAACGGTGCCCGAAACTGAGCGGAGTCGTAATAGGAGATGAACCGCGCCTGCCATCGCGACCGATACCGATCCGCCCCCGCTTCCGGCCGCCGCGCATCCCGCACCTTGATTTGCCGCCACCGCCCGTCGTCGTGGGTGCGGAAATGCCAGCCCAGGGCCTGCCCTGCCGATTCCCGTTCCCACTGCACACGCATGACCGGCAATTCCAGCTCTGTCTCGTCCAGGTCGACGCTCCAGACATCATCGAGCCGGTCACCCGCGGCCAGCATCCACCAGTCGCTGTCCAGATTGACCACCGGCAACCGCGGCGGGGCTTCGGCGGTGCCGGCCGTAACGTGCTCCTGCCCCTCCGCATAGACCACGGCCTGCACCTCGGCCCGCTCGGCCTCCGGGGGCAACAGCCCGCGCACGGTAACATCCCCCGCCGCACGTCGCCCGACAACCGGCCGGCTGAGATTGGTCGAGGTCACCAGCACGCCTCCCTTCGGCACCAGCACCGCAGGGTCCACGACCAGGAAGCAGCCCTGCCATCCATCAAGCTGCAGGTCGCACTCGGTGCGCCCCCCCCGGGCAACGTACGCCGAAATCGGCGTCGTGGAGCCGTCCTCCGGCTGCCAGATCGCGGGCGAGCCGGTGCAGCGCACGCTCACCCGCCACCGCCCCGCTTCGCGCGACCCGTTGGCGAACCAGTAGATCTCCTTGCCGTCCCGGCGAACGTGATGGTAACGCAGATGCTCGGCACCGTCGCCGCTGATCATCACGTCCCGCTCGACGGCCTCGCTGACGCGTCGCACGGTGTCGCCCAACTTGGAGAGGGTCACGCCCTTGGCGGTGGCCTCGGTGGCGAGCGGGGCGATCTCCGGGTCATCCCGGCCGGCCTCCATGGAGTCGGTCGGCCAGCGGTCATGCACGATGAGGATGCCCCCGCTGGCCACGAACTCCCGAACGCGGGTCGCCACGTCACGCCTCATGCACCGCACACCCGGCAGCACCAGCACCCGGTAACGCATGTCCGCAATGGAAATCTGCCCATCCGCCACCTTCGCCCGGGCCAGCGAATCCGGATCAATCAGATCCGCGTCAACGTGGCCCGCCACGAGCGCCTGAATCGTCTGCACCGTGGTGCCGCCGCCGTAGCCGGCCCACAGGTTCGTCGTGGGAAACAAAACGGCCACGTCGACCGCGTGTTCCGTGCCCGCCAGCATGAAGGTCAGCCGGCTGCCGTGATCCGCGAACGTCTTGTAGTATTTCCAGAACGGGTTGCGGAAGAACCAACTGTTCGGCCAATCGTCGACATTGGTGGGCGAGTCCTGGGCGTAATGGAACAGGTGCGGGACGAAGAAGCTGACGCCGTAGGCGGCCAGCATGTTGAATCCGTAGCGGGCACTGTCGAGGGTAAAAGACCACCCCGCGCCGCCCATGGCCTCGACGCCGACCAGCGGCCGACCGTACACGTGACACAGACTGGCCATCTGCTTGGGCTTCCAGGCCCCGATGACCCGCGGCCAGGAATAGCGGAAGTCCTCGTTGTCCGTCGCCGGAATGTGCAGGTGACGCATCGTGCGGAAGTAATCGCCCTGCGTGAGGTATGCGTTGATCTCCTCGACGGTGTGCCCGGTGAGCATCAGGCGATGCTCGTCGCACCAGTCGGCGATCCGCTGGAACCAGGTCTCCTCGTAAATGGTCGTGTACACGTCGTAGTAATCGCAGCGCAGCTTGGGCGTCTGCGGCCCGATATCCAGCACCAGGCCCGGCAGGAGTGGAATGAGGTCGTACCCCTTCATCGTGCGGAAACGCTCCGCGAATCCCTCGCCCCAGACGGTTTGTGCCCCGCTGTTGTGGATCTCGTCAAAGAAAATGCCGGGAATCGCCCCGCCGAACTGCCCCCCTACCCGGGCGGCGTACGCCTCATGCGTGATGTCCATGAAGGTGCTGATGGTTTGCGGGTTGAGGTAGTTGATGACCCCCTCCGCCCGTTTCACCGGCCCCATCGTGTAGGCCACGATCAGCCAATCGCCCTCGGGGCATGGCCACGGCGTAGCCGAGGCATTGAACGAGGTGATCTCAGTCAACGTGTCGCCGGCCAGGGTCTTGTCGTCGACCACGCGCCCGGCCACCACGTACGTCGCATCGGGGAAGCGGACCTCGACCGCTTGCGGACCGGTGACGCGCAACTCGGTACGCGTAAGTTGCTTGCGGGTATTGCCTTCCGGGTCGGCGGCCAAGGTGCGCCCCCCTGCCGCCCCACTGGGCCACTTGTCTTCGTCGTACATCCACGCGGCAAAGCCGACCTTCTTGGCATGTTCCACGCTGGCCGCGACCGCATCCCACCAGCCATCGGAGAAGTAAGGGGTCTCCGCGTCGTTCAGCCCGTCACGGGCGTGCATGAACGCCCCGTACACACCCTTGTCGACCATCTCGTCGATCTGGCGGCGAAGCTCCGCCGGTTCCAGCCGGCCGTTCCACGACCACAGCGGCGCGGTGCTGCACGTCCGCGGCGGATGACTGAACCCCTCCTCCAGCGACACCGTGCCCACCACGTCTACCAACTGCGGACGGGGCCTCGCCCAGGCGGGGGCAGCCGACTCGTCCCCTCGGGCCGCCGCGCTCACCAGCACGACAACCAGGCAGCCCGGCAGCCCGGCATTCCGTACCGCGCCCGTCAGGAAGCGGACAGCACGCGAGTAAGCCAGCAGGACAGCCAGACGGTGTGCCACTGCTCTGTGAGCAGTGTTCGCGTGTATGCCCTGCTGCCGGAGCAACGTCATACTTCGCGAGCAAAACCCGCGACCGGCTTGCCTCTTCGCGACGAACACACTCCCAGACCGCAAGGCAGCACGCTCGTGTGCCACTGCTCTGTGAGCAGTGTTCGCGTGTATGCTCTGGTTCCGGAGCCTGTCGGTTTGCTTGTGCTGCGTGTCCATGTTCCCTCATGTAAAACCGCGTAAGCGGATGCGTAGCGAATCGTTCCCCAGATCCAGCGGACCTGCCCCGCCCCGCTACGTCGCGTGGCAGAGTTTCAATCCCCCGCCTGCGCCTCCTGCTCGCTTGCGTGGACCGCATCGTAAACCCCGGACAGAGGGCGAGCAAGTTATCGCTGTCACGGACCCCGCCCCGGCAGTTCAGCGTTCGACGAGCACGATGTTTGCGATGGAGCACTCGCCGCCATTCTTGATGCCCCACCAAAGACGATAGTCGTCGAAGGGGCCGGTGCGGAAGCTATAAGCGGGCCGCACCGGCCACGAGGTGTGCCGCTGCGTCCAGCGGAAAAAACCTGCCGCGTCTCGGTCCCCTTCGGAATCGCGCCCCACCATTAAATAGAAGTAATCGCCCTGCCAGACCTGAGGCCGTGCCGCACACTCGAACCAGACCGTGTAGACGGTATTCGGTTGCAGGGACACACGTTGCGGGTCGGTCTCCGCGAAAGCGTGCCAGTCTTCGGGCAGGCGGACCTCTGTCCGATCGCGCGTGCAGGAGATGCGGCTCTGCTCGAAAAGGGACGCCCCCGGCAGCAGCCGAACGTCGCCCGCGGCCACACTGAGTTGCTGTACGGTTTCTTCAGCAAGCTCTGTGACTCGGACCTGGTCCACGATCATGGTCCCGCCGCCCACGGCCTCCCAGGTCAGGCGATGCTCTCCCCCGGGCTCCGTGCAGACGAGCAGCGTTTTGCAGGCCGGCGGTTGCCCCGCCTTGTCGAACCATCGGCTTTCCGCCACGTGTGAGCCCGACACAGTCCTGGCGAACATGCCAAAGTAGCCCGGATCCGCCGTGTGCAAATCCATTGTCGGATCGGCGGTCACCTGGTAGCGAAAGGAAACCAAGTACTGACGTCCCGGCATCAGGGGGCGGCGAGCATGCCAGCGTGGACCGGCCTGATCGAGTGGCTCGAAATCGAACTCATTACCGACGTCGGGCCAAGCAGCGCTCGACGCGCCAGCCACCACCTCGATCATGCCCAGCAGATAGCGCCCGGCTTCGTCCCCGCCCTCGATCGCCAGATTCACCGCCGGGCGGCCGTCGGCCCCCACCATGGCGATACGCAGATCGTATCTGCCCGGCGGCAGCGAGGCAGGCAGCGAGAAACGCGAGGTCACATCGCACGTTTCTCCGGCAACAAACGACCGTTGGTCAAACTGCTCATCCGTTTCGGACCAGAGGATGTCTTCGCCCCGTGTGAGGTACGCCGTCAGTGGAAACCGACCATAACAGCGTCCCAGTGCGCGATTCTCCCAGCTTTGACGCAGGCACAGCTTTCCCCCCACGGGCACCGCGTCGGGATACGTCGCTTTCACCAATACCAGCCGATGCCCCATCCACCGCAACCCCTTGAGCACCAGCAGCCGATCCTCGTTGTAGAAGGCGGTGGCGCCCATCCGCGCGTACCAGCCGACCACGCTGATGTAGTTGGGCCGGTGGCTGAGCGCCTCATCCAGCGCGTTTTCCAGAAAGTCATCGCCCTCGCGCGTGTTGGGGAAACCGACGATGGACGGACCTCGAAAGTCCTTCTGGCGACCGAAGAACTCCATGTACAACGGCTTGCGGTACTCCTGAAACGTCACCGCCATCAGCCGCCCGTCGTATTCCTGCCGCACGCATCCGCCGACACCGTGCCGCGACAACGCGACGTCGGGGAACCGAAAACCGTAGTCGAAACCACTGCGGTAGCGGTACTGCGCATACGTCGGTGGATACCCTTCATGGATCGAGGTCCCGGCCGGCAAGAGCGGCGTACCGCTGTTCCGCACGGTCTGCCACTCAGGGCTGCACGAGAGAAAGAGCACCTTTCGACCAGCCGTCGCCTCGCGCCAGATATCCACCAGACCACGCAACGCCCGCACCCGGTCCTCGACTTCGGCGTAGTCGAATCCCGAATGCCATTCCCCCCAGTTGCCGTAGGCTTGCAGGTTGATCGTTCCGATGCGCGGGTCATCGCCAAAGCGGGCCGCGAATACGCCCATAAAGCGTCGCAACCGCTCCCGGTAGAGGGGATGGTTGTAGTCGGGAAAGAGCGTGCCCTCCGGCCGGCGGAACGAGGGCACCCCTTGCTCGAACAGCCAACGCGGGCAGCCCGGGTAATGCCCGAAGTCATCCGTCGAAAAGCGAAGATGGATGGTTTTGCCCAGGACCGACCATGCGTCCACTGCCTGGTCGACCCACGACCAGTCGTACACGTCCGGTTGCGGTTCGACAAGCTGCCAGGTCGACATCACCGCCACGTTGCTGAACCATTCGTATGCCGTGCCGTCACGAACGTCCGCCACGGACGTTCCGGCGTCGATCTCCGTCGGCGTCGCATGGTCAATGAGCACCCAGCCCATCAAGGGGTTGTGTAACGGACGGTGGTGTTCGAGGGGGTAGACCGTGGCCGCGGGCCAGCCGGCGGCCAACAGCATCCAAATCACCGTCATCAGCGAAGCCCCTTGACACAGGTGAACGCTAGCAGAATGCACGAGAAGTGCGCGGCGCATCCAAGCCGCGCGAGTATTCAGACATCCCCTGAGTACCGCGCATCGTAACCCCCGGGCCAGGAGCGAGCAAGCTGTCATCGGCCGCATGTTTCGAGTATCGTCATACCGTCTCACGGATACTCTTTGGGGCCGCGGCCGCCGGCCGCGTTGGGATGGAGGTCCGCTGAAATGGTTACTACCGTTGCCAACCCTGCACAGGTCTTTCCTCGCACTGCCGATATTCCCGAGGCCATGAGACAACCCTACTATGCGGACGGCGCCCGATACCTGATCAACGGTCGGGTACAGACCTGGGCCGGTCCCTGCCAGGAAGTCGCCTCGCCGGTGTGTGTGGACGAAGGCTCCGGCCCCGTCCCCGCGAAGCTGGGCCACTATCCGCTCATGAGTTCAGAGAAGGCTATGGAGGCCCTGGAGGCGGCCTGCAGGGCGTACGACCGGGGATGCGGTGCGTGGCCCACCATGTCCGTAGGCGAGCGCATCCGCCACCTCGAATCCTTCATCCCGCGCATGCAGGCGGTGCGCGACGAGGTCGTCCGCCTGCTCATGTGGGAGATTGGCAAGACCCTGCCCGACTCCCGCAAGGAGTTCGACCGCACGGTGGATTACATCCGGGACACCATCCAGGCGCTCAAGGAACTGGATCGCACCAGTTCGCGTCTGGCGGTCGAGCAGGGCTTCATCGCCCAGATCCGCCGCAGCCCGCTGGGCGTCGTCCTCTGCATGGGGCCGCAGAACTACCCGCTCAATGAGACCTTCACGACGTTGATCCCCGCCCTGATCATGGGCAACACGGTCATCTTCAAGCCGCCCAGGTACGGCGTCCTGCTGCACGCCCCGCTGCTACGGGCGTTTGCCGATTCCTTCCCCCCGGGCGTGGTGAACACGATCTACGGCGAGGGGCCGACGGTGGTGGGCCCGATCGTGCAGAGTGGGCGCATCGACGTGCTGGCGTTCATCGGGTCCGCCAAGGTGGCGTCCTTGCTCAAGCATCAGCATCCCCGGCCCAACCGTCTCCGCTGTGTGTTCGGGCTGGAGGCCAAGAATGCCGCAGTCGTTCTCCGCGACGCCGATCTCGACTTGGCGGTCAACGAATGCCTCCTCGGCGCCCTGTCCTTCAACGGGCAGCGCTGCACGGCCATCAAGATTATCTTCGTCCATCGCAGTCTGGCGGACCAGTTCGTCGCGCGCTTCACCGAAGGCGTCGAAACCTTGCGCGTGGGCATGCCCTGGGAGGACGGCGTGAGCATCACCCCGCTGGCCGAGGAGGGCAAACCGCAGTGGTTCAAGGATCTGACCGATGAAGCGATGTCCGCCGGCGCCCGCCTGGTCAACCGCGGCGGCGGCACCATCGACCACACCTTGTTCTATCCCGCCGTCCTGTACCCGGCCGACCTGAGCACCCGCATCTGCCAGATCGAACAGTTTGGCCCGGTTACACCGATCCTGCCCTACGACGACGAGCAGGAAATCATCGACTGGGCCAAAGCGTCGCCGTTCGGACAGCAGGCATCGCTGTTCGGCAGCGATCCACATCGCCTCAGCCGCCTGATCGACCCGCTGGTTAATCAGGTCTGCCGCGTCAACATCAACAGCCAGTGCCAGCGCGGCCCGGACACCTTCCCCTTCGTCGGCCGCAAAGACTCCGCCGAGAACACCCTGAGCGTCTCTGATGCCCTCCGCGTCTTCTCCATCCGCAGCCTGGTCGCCGCCAAGAGCACCCCCGCCAATCAGCAGATCGTTTCCAGCATCGTCACCGGCCGCCACTCGAAGTTTTTGTCCACGGATTTTCCGTTCTGAGCGAGCGAGTTAGCAAGTTAGCGAGTGAGCAAGTGAGCGAGTCAGCAAGTGAGCAAGAGGCCCAGAAGCCCAGCGGTGAGGGGGACTGTATCGAGGGAGGTGTTGTCCATGGGAAGCTTCAGGGATCTGCAGGTGTGGCAAAAGGCCATGGAGCTCGTGACGGAGGTTTATCGGTTGTCCAAGGGCTTCCCGAGAGAGGAAGTCTATGGCCTGACATCGCAGTTGCGCCGCTGCGCGGTGTCGGTACCCAGCAACATCGCGGAGGGTTACGCTCGGAACTCCGGCGGCGACTATGCTCCGTTCCTCCGCGTCGCAAGCGGATCCCTCTACGAGATGGAGACCCAAATCGAGGTCGCAAGGAACCTCGGCTACCTGAGTGGCCAGCAGGGCGCAAGAGCCATGGATTCGACCAGGGAGCTTGGCCGTATGCTTGGCAGCCTCATCACCAGGGTGGAAGCCGGCACGCGTTCCACACCGCCGTCGCCGCATCGCCCGGAACCCTGAATCTGGTCCTTGCCGTGCGCCCCGGCAATCCAGGAGAACCGCGCGCTCCGCCGCCGACCTGCTCACCTGCTTACCAACTCGCTCACCTGCTGATTTGCTAACTTGCTCACTCGCTCACTTGCTAACTTGCTAACTTGCTCACACTTCCCCCACCTCGACCCAGCTCCGCTTCCTCCACGACTCGATGCCCTTCTCCGCCAACTGCACGCCTTTGGCACCTTCGAGCAGGTTCCACTGGAACGGCCCGCCCTTGACCACGTGCCGCAGGAACAACTCCCACTGCACCTTGAATGCATTGTCACAGTCCCGAGTCGTCGGGACCGTTGACCAGGTGTCGAAGAAGTTGATCGGGCTGTCCACGTCCGGGTTCCACACTGGACGCGGGGTACCGGCGGCCGGCTGAATCAGACATTGGCGCAGCCCGGCCACGGCCGAGCCCTTGGTGCCGTCTACCTGTAACGTCAGCAGATCGTCGCGCCGTACCCGTACGCACCAGGACGAGTTCATGTGGGCTACGATGCCGCCTTCGATCTCGAAGGTCGCGTACGCAGCATCGTCCGCCGTGCAATCGTACGGCTTGCCCTGCTCGTCCCACCGCTTCGGGATGTGCGTCGCTCCCAGGCACGAGACCGCCCGCACCGGCCCGAACAGGTTGTCCAGCACGTATCGCCAGTGGCACAGCATGTCGAAAATGATGCCCCCGCCCTCCTCCTTGCGGTAGTTCCACGACGGTCGCTGGCAGGGGATCACGTCGCCTTCGAACACCCAGTACCCGAACTCGCCACGCACCGAGAGGATCTGCCCGAAAAAGCCCATCTCCCGCAGCATGCGCAATTTCATCAGCCCGGGCAGCCACAACTTGTCCTGCACCACCCCGTGCTTGACGCCCGCCTTCTCGGCCAGGTGGTGCAACTCGAGGGCCTCTGCGGTAGACAGGGCAGTGGGCTTCTCGCAGTAGATGTGCTTGCCCGCGGCGATCGCCCGCTTCACCCACTCAACCCGCCGATCGGTGGTCTGAGCGTCGAAGTACACCACGTTGTGGGGGTCGGCCAGGGCCTTATCCACATCCGTGGTCCACTTGGTGACTCCGGACATGCCCGCCAGCTTTTCCAGCTTGGCGGCATTCCGCCCCACCAGCACCGGGTCCGGAATAATGACTTCATCATCCCCCACCCGAACCCCGCCCTGCTTGATGATCGCCACAATCGAGCGCATCAGGTGCTGGTTGGTCCCCATGCGCCCGGTCACGCCGTTCATCACGATCCCGATCGTATGTACCTTGGTTGCCGTCATCGCATCCTTTCTCAGTGTCTCACTTCCTCCACATCGCCTGATACCCCACATGCATCATATAGTGGTCCAGCAGGATCATCGCGGTCATGGCCTCGGCTACCGGCCAGATACGGGCCACCAGCGTCGGATCGCGCCGCGTGACGGCCTTCAACACCGCGTTCTCCCGCGAGACCTTGTCGATCGTGTGCTGGTCCTTGCTGATGGTCGGTGTCGGTTTCACCGCCAGCCGAGCAATAACGGTCTGCCCGGTGGTCAGTCCACCGGTAATGCCACCGGCCTGGTTACTGCCGAACCGCACCCGGCCGTCCTCCGCGTAGAGCTGATCGTTGCTCTGCGAGCCGGTCATGTCCTTGACCCGCACGCCGGCCCCGATCTCCACCGCCTTGACCGCCCCGATACTCAACATGCGGCCCAACTCGCCGTCCAACTTCCTGAACACCGGCTCGCCCATGCCCGCCGGCAGACCCGTCGCCTGCACCTCGACCACCCCACCGCTGGAATCACCCGCCTTCTTGATCTCGATGATCTTGGCGAACATCTCGTCCGCCGTCGCCAGATCCGGGCAGAAGAGCTGCGGATGCACCCCCTCGGCACGCACTTTCGCCTCGTCCATCGGAATCGGGGCGAATTTGCCGATCATGTCCTCGACTTCCTTGAGCACCGGCGCCTTTTCGAGGAAGCGCATGCCCGGCTTGATCCGACCGGATTTGTACACGAAGTTCCAGATCGGATCATGCTCCTTACGAATCCGGCGATACGCGGCCGCCTTCGTCCGGATCTCCTCGATGGGCACCTCGGGGGCGACCACGCCGGCCGCCTCGCTGACATAGGCCGTCACCTCGATCCCATGCTCAGCGAGTACACGCTTGGCCACCACCCCCGCGGCCACAATCGTCGAGGTGTACCGCCCGCTGAAGATGCCCGCCCCGATCGCGTCGTCCCAGTGGTCGTACTTCATGTACGAGGCATAAGAAGCATGCCCCGGGCGCGGCGTGCGGTTGGTCACCTGGTACTGCTCGATGTGTTCGAAGTGCCGATCGAGGTTCGGGATCAGGATCACGAAGGGCGTGCCGTTCGTATACCCCCCGTTGGTGAAACCCGGCATGGTGTCGGCCGCGTTGATCCCGTTATAGATGACCGGCACGTCCGGCTCGCGCCGTGGGCTGGTCAGTTCGCCTTGCCCCGGCTTGCGCAGCAGGAGGTCCTGGTAGATCTCCTCCTCGGTGATGAGCAACCCCGGCGGCACGCCCTGCAAGTGGACCGTCAACCCCTCCTGGTACGAACCGCCCGCGACGGTCGTCTTGAACATCGTCCCCAGATCACAACCCAGCATCGAATGCCTCCACAAACAGTGTTATCGCTCAACTGTCCGCCTCGATCCGCACTTTCCCGCCCAGCGCCTCCATGCACTGCATGAACGTCGGAAACGTTACCTCGACCGCCTCCGCGGTGCTGATGCGCATCCGGCCCGGGATGGCGGTGGCGGCCACCGCCAGAGCCATCACCACCCGGTGGTCATAATGCCCCTCAACGTCCGTGCTCCGCAGCTCGCTTTGTTCGATGACCAGGCCGTCGGGCCGTTCTTCGATCTTCGCCCCCAGCCTGCTCAACTCGGCCCGCATCACCGCGATGCGGTCCGTTTCCTTGAGCCGGGCCTGCGGTACGTTGACCAGTTCCGTCCGACCCCGGGCGAAGCACCCCACCACCGCCAGCATGGGCAGCGCATCCGGCGTCGCGTTCAGATCCAGCACGCACCCGGTGAGCTGGCCGCCCCGCACGCGGACGCCTTCCGGCTCCACGTCGATCCGGGCCCCCATCTCCCGCAGGTAGTCCACGACCGCCTTGTCCCCCTGCGGATCGCTGAAATCCAGCCCCTTGACCAGGACGTCATTGTCGCCGATGGCCCCCGCAGCCAGAAAGAAGGTGGCCGACGAGAAATCCGCCGGCACGCGAACATTCACCGGCCGGTACTGCTGCCCTCCGGGAATGTGAAACCGGCGGAGTTCCTCGCGCTCGAGATGAATCCCGCACCGCTCCAGCCAGGATAGCGTCACGTGCACATACGGTTGCTCGTTGAGCAGGGGCACGTCGATCTCGCACGGGCCGTCCGCCAGCGGACAGTTGAGCAGCAGGCTGGAGAGGAACTGGCTGGTCACCGCCTTGATGCTGGTCCGCCCCCCTTGGAGTCGGCCGCCGACTACCAGCGGGGCACAGCCGTTGTTCCGGGTGCAGGTGACGGAGGCCCCCAGGTCGGTCAGGGATTTGGCCAACGGGCCGATCGGCCGCCGGCGAATCTGCTCATCCCCGGTAAAAACAGCCTGGCCCCCGCTCAGCAGGGCCGCCGACCCTACCGCCAGGCGGAGCGACGTACCCGAGTTACGCACATCAATGACGTTCTCCGGCACCACCGGCCGACCACCGGTGCCACGCACCACCCAGCAGGATTCAGACTGACGATCAACCGTCGCCCCCAGGGCCGTGTACGCCTCGATCGCCGCGAGTGTATCCGCAGAGGCCAATGGGGCCTCGATGCGGCTTTCGCCCTCAGCCAGCGACGCCACCGCCACCGCCCGGATGGTGTGGGATTTCGACCCCGGGATGTCTACACTCCCGCTAAGGCGAGAGGGCTCACCAATCAGGCGCATCATTGCCGATTCCTTCTGTACCTGTGCTGTGGCCCCGAGACCAGAGGCACGTCGAGGATGCGGTCGCGGGGCAGGTTTGTCAAGACTGGCCAGGACAGGCCGTTTGTGCGAGAATAGCGACCGGAGGATTGCCATGAACACTCGATCCCGAGACTGGAATCGTAAGCCTTTGCTGGCCGCCGCGGCCCTCGGCGCCGCCCTGCTGAGCTGTACGCCGATCAACCCCACCGTGGGTCTCGATTGGGACGGGCAGACCTACCGCCTGCTCCTCGGCGCTACCCTGGTTGTCCAACTGCCCGCCGACGCCGAGACCACCACCTGCGCCTGGCGCATCGCCGAGGTGAACCAGGTCTTCCTTCGCCGCATCGACAATGCCGACACCCTCGCACCCGGCATCCGTTCGCAGTTGGCCAACGGTGACTGGGTCGACACCTTCCGGTTCCAGGGAGTCGAGCGGGGCACCACGGGCCTTCAGATCGAGTACCGCTGTGACTTGATACCAACCGGAGAGACCTTCGATCTGACCGTGCATGTCATCGGTAGCGGGATCTGAGAGTTTCGGTTAGTCAGCTTGCCCCGGGCCGGGTGGCCCATCCTTGCGCAGCAAGGGTGGGCTCGCGATGATCCCGGCGCGTGGCAACGCCTGCCTTGCCAGCAGCTCTTCCTGCCCTCGCCCGAATTATTGATTAGAACCACAGATGAACACAGATAAACACAGATAAGAAAAGGAGTTAGAGGTCACAGCGCATCCCGATTCCGCGGCGCGCTGTGTTTGGCGCAGATCTCTTGTTTCATCCGTGTTCATCTGTGGTTTGATTTCGATCGTGAATAATCCGGGCTCGCATCATCGTGAGTCCCCCCAACGCGATTTGCGATGCGGCCACCCGCCCAAGCCGTCAGGGACTCTCCCCCGCCTGCAGCCCGACACGCGTCAGAATGCGCTCCACCACCGCCTCCACCGACCGATAGCTGCTGTCCACCACCACGTCCGCCCATTGCCGGTAGCCCGGCTCCCGCTGACGCAGCGCGTCCCGCACCTCCTGCAAGCCCCGGGCCAAGTCCAGATCCGGGCGCTCCTGCCGCCGGCGCACGTCGGCCAGAATGCGTTGCCACAGCACCTCGGCAGGGGCGGTGATCCACACCAACTTGCCACACCGCCGCAAGGCCTCGGCATTCTCCGTCCGCAGTAACGCCCCGCCCCCCGTGCTCACCACGTGCCGGTCCAGCCGCGAGATCTCCGCAATCACCGTGCTCTCGAGCTCGCGGAAGCCATCCTCCATGCGATCCGCGAAAACCTCACGGATGGTCATGCCACACCGCTCCTGGACGAGCGCATCGCTATCCACGAAGGGCCAGCCCAGCCGCTGCGCCAGCAACCGGCCGGCGGTGCTCTTGCCACAGCCGCGATACCCGATCAGAACGATGTTCATCAACGCGAGGCATTCGAGCCGACGTTATTACCGTACAACAGGTACATTTCGCCGACGTTGTTGCGTCGCTGACTGGGGGAGAGGGGGTTCACGAAGTCCGCCTGGCTGACTCCGACCAGGATGTCGGCGAACCCGTCGTCGTTGATGTCGCCCGCCGTGTTGATCCAGTCAATCGGCGCCTCCTCTGCACTACCCTTGGCGTACGGGCTCACAAACACCATACCCGGCAGGTCCGGCGAGCCCACTTGGCTCAGGTTGAATTGACGATTGGACAGGTGCGAACCCCCGAAGATGAGGTAGGCCACCCCGACGCGGGTGATACCGTCGATCGTGCGTTCCTCGTTCGGGGCGACGATGACCATGTCATCCGTGCCGTCGCCGTTGAAGTCTCCGGCAGTATTCAGGGTCGCGCCGGCGTGCCCGCCCGGCTGCGTGCCGTGGATCCGGAACCCCGGCAGCTCCGGCGTGCCGACCTGGTCCACCGTGAACACGTTCTCGCCCGTCAGCCGGCGCCCACCGAACACCACCCCGATGAAGCCCGAGTCGATCCCGCCCGGCCCGTCAGCCCACTGAGAGGCGAACCCGATGTCCGGCAGGCCGTCCTGGTTCAAATCGCCCACAATGGTCTGCACTTCGCCGAACCGGTCGTCGCGGCTTGTGCCCCAGATCTCCATCCGCGGAGGGTTCTGCAGCCCGAGGTCCAGGCCAGACCAGTCGGGCCGCCCGAAAATAATATAGACGATTCCTCGGCCGTTCATCCCCTCGCGCTCCGCACCGGGAGCGCCGCAGAGAATGTCGCGACTGCCGTCGAGGTTGTAGTCGCCGGCGGCGCTTGCGTAACCGAGTTCGTCTCCGATGGCCGCCCCGACGATGGTCGAGAATCCCGGGAACGTGCGAGCACGGCAAACCACGTCGCAGGTGCAGAGACCGAAGTCGTCCGAATAGGCCGGGAAAGACTCGGTGTTCGGAAAATCAAGAACCTCCGTGGTGAAGTTGATGAAATTATTGTTCGGCGTGATGGTGATGTGGCCGCGCCCCTCATACCCGTTCGGCGCCGAGATCAGCAGCGTGGTGCCGTAACGCGGGGAAATGCTGAGCGAAGTATTGGTCATCGGGGGCATGGTGGCCACGGTCTGTCCGAAGCGGTTATTGGGAGAGAGCCAGTTCGGAGTGACCGTTTGGCTGAGGTCCGGGGCATCATACCACGGACCGCGGAAGATCGCACCGTAGTGACCTGACCCGTAGGTGGTGATCGCGCCGGTCCATAGGGTGTTGTATACGCTCCCGGATAGTGAATTCTCGCTGGCGATCAGGAACGCGTACCCGCCGTCGATGGGCGTCGTGCGCAACAAGTCGAGGTCGTGGCTGCAAACGAATTGGCTGTCCTCCTCGCCGGCGAGGCCCTCGCGCCAGTCATAGCCGGTCATGGCCGCGTTAAACGCATCGGCACCCGGGAGGGACAGCGGATTGGGGCGAAGATCGGGATAGCAGACCGGCGGGTCGCAGTCCAGAGGATCATCGTCGTGGAGGTGGGGGAACACTTCCACGTAGGGCGCCCCCAGGAGCATGTCGGGCAAGCCGTCGTCGGTGACGTCACCCATCCGAGCGGCAGCGACGAGGCCGTTGGTGCCGGTCGTGGTCGGCATGAGGAATATACTGCCCCGATACACGGTCGTGATGCTGGTGAGCGGAACCTCGCTTCCGAACTTGCCGCCGTCGGGCAGGCCCAGCACCAGATGGGCGCTGCCGGCGTTGATCTGCCCGCCGAACATACTGAGGATGACAAAGTCATCGACTCCGTCACCGTCCATGTCACCGACCCCGATCCCGCCGGAGCCCGCTCGCGAACCGGCGTCGAACCCGATGAACTTGCTCCCGCTGACGGTCCGCCCAACCTGCCTCAGGTCGATGACCCCCGACCCGAGCTGCGTCACGCTCAGCGTGCCGCGGCCATAACCGTGCACCGGCCGGTTAACCCGATCCGACATCGTTGCCCGGATGTAATACGGGTCGCCGTTCGCCCGGGGCGGAATCGCCCCCACGTCCACCTCAAGCTCAAAATCGGTGGCCGGGGTCGGCACGAGGTCGAAGATCGGGTTCCCGTCATCATCCTCGACGGGGTTTCCGTTCTCATCGAGGCGAGGCGTCGGCACCAGCACGCCGCAATCGTTGTCCGGAACGCAATCCAGGATGATGCACTTGTCCGTGGTCAGGGCAGCCGGGATGGGAATGCCGGTCTGCAGGGACAGGGCGATCGCCAGATCACTCAGATCCACCGGGAATCTGCCGAACGCACAGATGAAATCGAACACATACGCCCCGTCGTAGGTCACGGCGAAGCCGGCCGACGCGGCTTCGAGGTGTGCAATCAGCGGCTCGAGGTCGTTGGTCGGATCGTTGTCGAAGTCCAGCAGCAAGACGATGCTCGGCGCCGTGGGCGGCGTCCGACCGTCGTCGTCGGGGTCTCGGCCGCAATAGGAGATGGTCACGTCGTCGCCCTGAGAAACGCCGAGGTTGATCGACGGCGCGGTCACCTGGATCGTCGGACCGACGTTCCCCGGTGCCAGCCCTGCTCCGTAGAGCAACAGTCTGCCCGGTGCCACCACGATGACGTTGGGGTTCACTCCGTCGGACAGGCGGGCGATGATCCGGTAGGTGGCCGGCGGCAGCGTTGCCGTCGCCAGGTTGAACCCGCCCAGTAGATTCTCCGTTGTCGCCGCCGGCAGGACTACGATCTCGTTGCCGTTGCCGAATTGCCGGTCCGGATCCAGCAGGATCGTGATCGACGCCCGATTGTCGGGATCCTCAGCCGTCCAACTGATCGCGACAATATCGCCCACCTCTGCCGCCAAGTCCGTGAGGGGCGCGGTGAAGCTGAGACTCGGCGGGACGTTGCCGGTGAGCGAGCCGTCGCCGGGGGGGCGCGCGCCGGCCGGCTCGGTAAACGGCGGGAACCCACTGCCCGGGCAGCCCTGCCCGAACAACAGCGGCAGGCACGCCACAAACAGGAACAGCCCAGGGGTGCCGATCCGAAGGATCCAAGAGTGTCCCGTCATGCCATTTGCATCCTTATCCGCAAGTGCTGGTTCGTCGTCCGTGGGCGCTTCATCGTGCGGCACCGGCTTCCAATCGGCGGCTGCGTGCGTGCGGGTGCAGACTCACCGAGCCGACGGGCCGACCGTCCTTCGTATCCGCCGCAGTTGTAGCCCGCAAGGTCTTGAAGCACAACCTGTTGAGGCTGAGCGTATTCTACGGGACAGCCAAAAGTCCGGTCAAGCCGCCGGCACCGGTGGCTGCCGACGGGCCGGAGGGACCGAGTCAACTTGTTGATGGGGGGACCGTTCGACACGGTCTTATCACCGGCCGCTCTTGCGATTTTGCGCCTGCGGCGGTAGAAACAACAAATGCCGCAGGGGTAAACTGGGCACCCAGGCACGCGTCGCACAGAAAGCCGGTAGCTGATGGTCCACCCGCACTCCACACCTTCAGGTAGCGCGCCTCCACCGAGCGGAGACGTGCGCCGAGGGCTGAGGTGCAGTCTGATTGCCCGCCTGGCGACCGGATGTATCTGTCTGGCTGCGCTCCCCGCCCTGGCCGACGCGCCCGCGACCCAACCTGCCGCTGCGACGTCCACCGCTCCCGCCGCCGTGGACGTGGCCGCCGAGATCGTGAAGGTGGTCGGGCAAAGCGACGCTGAAACCCGCCGGGCCGCCGCCGCGAGCATCCTGCGGTCCGGGGCAGGGGGCGGGACCAACGCCCTGGTCACGGTCTTCACCACCGAAAACAACGAAGCGGCGAAGCTGGCCCTCTGCGAAGCCATTGCCGAGGTCAAAGCGCAGACGCCCGACTTCATCCCCCACCTGGAAACGCTGCTGGGGCATCCGGACGCCAGCCTCCAGAAAGCCGCCGCCGCCGCCTTGGCCGCCTACGCCGATCCCCAGGTCCGCCGGACGCTCGAAGCCTACCGCCGTGAGCAGGAACGCCGATTGCTCGTGGAGAGCCTCCAACGGCTCATGGACACCTTGTACGAGGCCACCCGGGGGGAAACCGAGCGGGCCGACCTGTTGCAGACCTGGCTCAAGTCAGACCTGCCCATGATGCGGACTCAGGCTCTGGGTATCATCCACGAGGCGCTTCGCCGCTCCGGGACCAAGCCGTCCGCAGCGGTGCTCGACCTGATCCGCACGTTGGTCACCGATCCCGATGCCGCCGTTCGCCAAGCCCTGGTGGCGTTCCTTCGCGATCAGGGCCTCCTCGAGGACGCCCCACGCATTCGGGAGCTCCTCCGCCGGGAGCCGTCCGAAGCCGTTCGCGAAGAGATCTACAAGGCCCTGGGCAAGCTGATTGATCCGGATTCGATCCCGGACTGCATGGCCGGGTTGGACGACCCGTCTGAAGCTGTGGCCGGTGCGGCCGCGGACGCCTTGGGCCGCTTGTGCGAGAAGGGTACCGGCAAACCGCCGGAGAAGCTGGCTGACGTGGTGGCCGCGCTGGTTCGGCGAATCGAGGCCCCGGTGACCACCCTGCGCCTGCGGGCCGACCTCGTCGAGGCGATGGCGGACATCGCCGCAGCGGACTTCGGCCCGGTTCTGACGCGCTACGCCGGGACGGACGAGCCGGAGTCGAGCGTTCGGCAGGCGGCGATCCGAGGTTTGGGCCGTATCGGCAGCGCCGAGCACCTGGAAGTGGTTCTCGATCGGTTGGCAAACGACGCCAGCGCCGGGGTGCGCGAGGTGGCCGCGGAGGCCATCGGCCGATTGGGTGCCAACCCGGTCCATCTCCAGGCCCTGCTCACTCGCCTGGACCCCAAGCTCGAGTCGGCCGCCGCAGTTCAGAACCAGGCTTGGCGAGGCTACCAGTTGGTTTTCCAGCGCCTGTCCGACGCCGAACAGGAGACCGCCCTGGCAATCTGGAAGGATAGCGACCTGAAGACCCTCGGCCGCAAGATTGAGCTGCTGACCGGTCTCGAGGCCCAGGTTGCCGCGCGTAACGCCGACGGCAACCGGTTGATGGGAATTCGAGAGCATCTCGGCGATGCCTGTCTGGCCGCGGGGCAGTCCGCTGAGGCCACCGCCGCCTGGAGCCGGGCGTTGGGCGTTGCGCCGGCCGGGGACGCACCGACTCGCGTCCGGGTGACCGGCAAGCTTGTGGCCGCCTATCTCAAAAACGGCAGTCCGGACAAGGCCATTACCCAGGCCGCCGCCGCCAAACTGCCTGAGGTTCGAGACACCGTGGCGGCGCTCCTGCTTGAGTATGTGCAAACGCTGGGGGCTGGCGACGCCGCCGCCGCGATCAGCTTCCTGGACCGCCTTGCGGCCGTCCTGCCTGACGGGTTCGGCCCCGACTGGGCGCCGAAATTCCAGGCCGCCCGACCCACGCTGCCCCCCGCCACACAGCCGGCGCCGGAACCCGCGGCCGCCACCACACAGCCCGCGGAGAGCTGACCGGGCTCCGTGCAATACTTCCACCTCCCGAGCGTTTGACTCGACAGTCACGTAGAATGACGCCGGGTGGCCCATCCCTGCGCAGCAAGGGTGGGCTGGCGATGATCTAACGCAAGGAGCGCACGGACATGTTGAAACTGGGACGCATCGTGGCCGCCCTGCTGGCGGTCGGAAGTCTGGTGTGGGTCGCGACAGCACAGGCCCCGGCCCGGGACGATGAGCCCTTGTCCGCTGAGCAGCAAGCCCGACTACCCGAGAGGCACCCCGACGCGGACGCAGACGGCGATGGGACGGTGACCCGGAGCGAAGCCCGAGAGGCCCTCAGGCGGCAAGCCGGCTCCGATCGTCGGCCGGGCCCGCCGCCCGGTGATCGGCCTGGCGCCGACCGCGGAAGACTTGGTCGGCCGGACCCCGCCCGGTTGTTGGAGCGATACCCCGAGTTGGATACCAACCGTGATGGCGTGCTCAGCGACGACGAACTGCGGGCCGCCCGTGGCCGACTGGGCCGTCCGGAGGTCGAGACATTCCGGCCATCTCCCCGGTTCTTCGACTGGCTGCTGGAGCGGTTCAAGGAGGCGGATCTCGATGGCAACGGGCAGTTGAGCCGCGAGGAGGTCACCAAGCTGCGCGACCGGTACGCCGGCCCGCCTACTACCCGGCCGGCCGACGGCGAGGGCGCCAGGACCGGCAGCCAAGTGCTCAATCGGTTCCCCGAGGCCGACGCCGACGGCGACGGGCAGGTCACGCCCGAGGAGTTCCGTGCTTATCGCACGCAGAACCCGGGCGATGCCCGCCAGACCCTGCTGCAGCGATACCCCGAGGCCGATACGGACGGCGACGGCAAGGTGAGCGACGAAGAGTTCAACGCGCTGCGCGAGCGGCTTCGCTCCAGGCTCGACGAGCGGACCGGCCGGCGTCCGGAACGCACCGGTTCGCAGCAAAGCCAGCCGTAAGATCCGGCTGACTTGTTCGTGCAAGGGACCGAGCGAACTTGTTCGTGGCGGGACCGAACGAACTTGTTCGTGGCGGGACCGAGCGAACTTGTTGGTGGTCCAGCGCACGCAGGCAACGCACTGCTCACAGAGCAGTGGCACACCGTGACGGCCGGACACCGGCGAGACGCCGGTGCCACACCGCACTGCTCACAGAGCAGTGGCACACGGGCTTGCTGACCGCGAAGCGGCAAGCCGCGCTACGTCGTTTACTCCCCTTCGAGCGGCGCGCGGGCGATGACGTGGTGTTCCGCGCCGGCCGGCCGCAGAATCGACTCGAAAAGGGTGACCTCGCTGACGGTCAAGCACCCCGCGTGGAACCCGGCGTGAGCCTGCACGACCGAGCGGATGCGGGCGGAATCGCGGGGATCGTTCACCCGCCCGATGGTCAGGTGCGGCGTGTAGGGTCGCCCTTCCGGCTTGAACCCCAGTTCCGCCAGGCGTGACTCGCAGCTCTGCTGGCAGGTCGCCAGCGCGACGGGCGGCGAAGCCATCCCCACCCAGACGATCCGCGCCGGGCCGCCGGGCGGAAAGCACCCGGTGCCGCCGACCTCCAGATCGAAGGGAGCGCACCGCCCCACCGCCTCGGCCACCGCCGCGCACACCGCACGGATGTCCGCATCCGGGACTTCGCCGAGGAACTTGAGCGTGAGGTGAATCTGCTCCGGCCGCGTCCAGCGCACGCCCCGCGCCACCGCCCGCAGATCTTCCTGCAGGGCCGCCACGAGGTTGCGGACATCATCGGGCAGTTCAATCGCCAGGAAGCAACGCATGCGCTGTGCCCCCTTGCCTCATTCCTGTTCGATTTCGATCTCCGCCAGGGCGGCGTTCTCGTTGGCATCGGCGTACTTGGGAATCTCAGGCTCGGGCACCATGTCAATCAGCCGCCGGACGATCTCGACGGAATCGACGCCCTCCGCCTGGGCGGCAAAGTTGCACGCGATCCGGTGGCGCAGCACCGGCACCGAGACGTGCCGAACGTCCTCGATACTCACCGTGTAGCGCCCACCCATCGCGGCAAACGCCTTGGCCCCCCAGATCAGGCACTGACCGCCCCGCGGACCGGCCCCCCAGTCCACCATTCGCCGAATGAACTCCGGGGCCGACGGATCGCGTGGACGCGACGCCCGCACCAGACGCGACACGTACTGCACCACGTACGCACTGACCGGCACCGTCGCGATGAGCTTCTGCATATTGAGAATCTGCTGGGCGTTCACGATCTTGCCCAAGTCCACGCTCCGCCCGGTCGTGGTCGTCGCCAGGATCTGCTCTTCCTCCTTCTGGGAAGGGTAATCCACCCAGATATTGAACATGAACCGGTCCAGTTGGGCTTCCGGCAACGGGTAGGTGCCCTCCTGCTCGATGGGGTTCTGCGTCGCGATCACGAAGAACGGGTTGGGCAGCAGGCAGGTCTCGTGGCCGACGGTGACCTCGCGTTCCTGCATGGCCTGCAACAGGGCGGCCTGCGTCTTGGGCGGGGTGCGGTTGATCTCGTCGGCGAGGATGATGTTGGCGAAGATCGGCCCGCGCACGAACCGGAACGCACGCCGCCCTTCCGGCGTCTCGTCGATCACGTTGGTACCGGTGATATCCGACGGCATGAGGTCCGGCGTAAACTGGATGCGCCTGAACGACAGGGTCATGATGTCCGCCAGCGTGGAGACGATCAGCGTCTTGGCCAGCCCCGGGACCCCCACCAGGAGGCAGTGACCGCGTGAAAGGATCGCCCCGAGGATCTGGTCCAGCACGTCCCGCTGGCCGATGATCACCTTTCCGATCTCGTCGGTGATCAAACGATAACTGCGCTGGAAGTGCTCGAGCAGAACGGCGTAAGACTCTTTGGCCATATCAGCAACTCATCCGGGGCCGGCGATCGTCGAGCTATTATGTCCCACCCGCCGGACCAAGGCAACTTGTCGCCGGTCCGCCGCTTGCGGCTTCGCAGGGACGCGAGAACCTTTGCCCCCGGTGAACATCCCTGATATAAAGCGGCCCAAGACAGAAGGAGGTCCGCCCATGAGCCAAGCAGCCCAAGACATCCAACCCCGCCAGGCCTGGTGGCGGGCGATCGGCCCGGCGCTGATCACCGCGTGCGTGGTCTTCGGCCCCGGAAGCCTGCTCATCAGCTCCAAAGTCGGCGCCACGTACGAATATGGACTGCTCTGGCTGCTGATCATGACCGGCGTGCTCATGGGCACGTACATGACCATGTCGGCCAGGATCGGCGTGGCCGGCGGAGGCTCCGTCTGCCAGTTGGTCGCCGCGCGCATGGGTCGCCCGCTCGCCGCCATCCTCGGCATCAATCTGTTCCTGATCTGCTCGGCCTTCCAGTTCTCGAACAACATCGCGGTTGTCGCCGCCGTCGACGCGTTGGACGTCGCTGGGCTCTTCGGCGATACCGCCGCCATGAGCGAGAGCCAACTCAACTGGATCAACAGCGGCGTGCTCATCGTCTTCAACGCCCTCATCATCGGGCTGGTCTTCACCCTCCGCCAGGTCTACCGCGTGCTCGAGCGGGGCATGAAGATTATGGTAGCCCTCATCCTGATCTGTTTTGTGGTCAACCTGCTGGTGGTCAGGCCTGATGTCTTCGCGTTGCTCTGGGGGTTGGTTCCCGGCATCCCGGAAGGCGTCTCCCTGGGCTGGCCCCGACGCGACGTGAGCGGCATCAGCGATCCGATGATCCTGATCGCCTCGCTCCTGGGCACCACGTTCTCGGTTGGCGGGGCACTTTTCCAGGCCAACCTGGTCCGTGAGAAGGGGTGGAAGATCGGGGACTACGACCGCGGCTTCCGCGATGCCGTCACCGGTGTGTGCATCCTCACCGGTATCAGCGCGATGATCATGGCGACGGCCGGGACAGTCCTGTTCAACCGCGTTCCAGCTTCGGAAATCTCCGACATCGGCGTGTTGGCCAGACAGCTCGAACCGTTGCTGGGCTCGGTCACCCATGCCCTCTTCACCATCGGGCTGCTGGCCGTGGCCATGAATCCCTTTGTCATCAATGCCATGATCGGCGGCGCCATTCTGGCCGACGGTTTGGGCCAGTCCCCCAAACTCAGCGATCCCTGGCCTCGCAGATTCACGGTCGTTGTCCTGCTGGTGGGTATGGCGGTAGCCCTCCTGGTCACGCACACATCCATCAGGCCCGTGGATGCGATTGTTTTCGGCCAGGCCTTGACGGTCATCGGCAACCCCCTCATGGCCGCCGCCATCCTTTACGTGGCCAATCGCCGCGACATCATGGGTGAACGCCGCAATCGCCTGGCCACCAACCTGCTCGGCGGCCTGGGACTCATCGTGGTGATCGTCATGGCCATCCGCGTGCTCTGGCGACTGGTTCTGCAGTTCAGTTAACCGCCGCGTTGCATTCCGCAACGCGGGCGTAGACTTGTACGCAATCGTGCGAAGCCGCGAGCGCCGGGTGACCCAAGTCCTTCGGACTTGGGGGAGCGACTACCGGATATCGTGCGCAGTCGGTGCGTGCACAGGGGTAACCTGCCCTTGAATCGCTCCCCCAGGTTCAATTCCCATCTCCCAGATCACGGACACGATTCTGCAGACGTGTTCAGGACATTGCGTGTCTGCACCAGATCCAAGATGCTAATACTTCCGTCGACATTGATGTCTACAGGAAATGATGTACTGTCTGTGATGGCGTTCAGCGAGTTACGAATGGTGACCAAATCGAGAATGTTTGTCGCTCCGTCCCCGTTGGCGTCGCCGGCGAGGGTACGGATGTGCACGTTACTGTCGCCAGCCAGAGGAGGCGCCGTAACAATGCTGAGGGAGATACACGTTGCGTTCGGCACGCCGCTTAGCTCAACGATTGCCTCGTCGGCGATTATCGTTATTGCTCCAACTGTAGCTGCCGAAGCCTGGACATCCACTTCATTGACCGGTCGATTGAATGTGAGGATGACCGTCGTCGGCCCACCCGATCGTCCTTCGATTGCGGATGAGCTGGGCGGATCGAGTGGCAGATTCAGGTCGAACGGCCCGGCGGAGCCATGGTTCTTCCTCGAAGCGGCCGAAATCAGTATCGTAAGATCAGGTACCGGCGAATATACCATGTCATCCAGACTATAATTCTGTTGATTGCTGCCGCTGCCTCCCGTTAGCCTGACAGAGGTGAATGGAGTGTCAGATATGAAGCCCCAGAATCCGCCATTGTAATCATTAGAAATAGCCCCTACATAAAGAGACAAATCGGCGATGTAAACCAATAAATTGTTGCCGGAGCCGCCAGGCCCGCCCAATGTCCAGTTCCCGCCATATGCGATTATCTGCGGCGAGAAGCTCCAGATGGTTGTCGGCTCGTTCTGGCTCTGAGACGCCAAAACATCCTGGTAGCACTCCTGGGCCGGATTGATGTGCCCGGATTCAGTGGATACGTAGCTGATACCAGTGTTGAGCTGGGCGTCAGCAAAACTCTCTGTCAGATACTGCCCACCCAGGGCGTTCTGCCACTCCGTCTGGTCCGTGTAAACCGTAAACGTTACCGCGATCAGAGGAGTTGCCCAGCAGGTAATCGTCAAGCCCACGACACTCAGTATCGCTTTAGTCCGCATGGCTGCACCTTAAGCTGATATTTCCCATTTGATCGCCTCCGGCTACGCCGCCGGGCGGTGTTCCGCCATTGTACCAGCGCCCCCCCCCGTTGCGCCAATCATCTTTTCGAATGTTTTCCAGCCCCGACGGCTCGTGGATGCGGCCTGTCGATGCTTGGCCCGGCCACCAACCACCTGACGCATGGCCGGATCAACCGCAAGTCGTTCCGCGTCTTTCGTATCCTCGTACCCTGCCAGCCGACTGTACACCGCCTGTCGCAACATGGCCGTCAACTCGTGCTGGGTGTTCATGCCTCGGCGAGGATCGCGGAACAATTCGTCCGCCATCGCCGTCAGTCCCAGGGCTTCATCGAGTTCGCGGTACGCGACCAGTCCTGCATCAGGGGTAACGGACGCGCCGTGGAGTTTCAGCTTAATCCGGCTGTCAAACCCGACCCGCAACGCCTCCTTGCATGCGTCACCCATTGGATTCTCCGGATTTCAGCGGCTTGAGGTTCATTTTCGCCTGTATTCATCGGGGAGATCGTCACCTCATTATACGCCGCGCCAAGTGCCATCTGGGAAATCCAGGTTCAAAGAACCTGGGCCACCCCGCCACCGTGCGATCCTGTCACGGACCTTCCGCCCTCCACTCTCAACCCGGGGACTTGCGTCCCCGGCTCGCTCTTCACTCGATACTCAGTACTCATCCCCCCTCCTGCGGAGCGACGATGGATCGGCCGGCGTGCTCCGTCAGCAGCGTGAGCACGACCTCCGTCGCCTGGTAGAGTTGATCGAGTTCGAGGAATTCGTCCGCGGTATGCGCCTGGGCGATGTCCCCCGGTCCGAACAGCACCGAGGTAATGCCCGCCTGGCTGAACGGCCCCGTGTCCGCAAAGTAGTTGACGCCTCGGGGGGCATCCTGTCCATTAGCCTGCCGACACACCTTCAGCAACCGCGTCGCCAGCGCCGCCCCCGCGTCGGTGTTGAGCCCCGGCTGGCTCTCGATGACGGCCACCTCACAATGCCCACTGGCCCCCACATGCTCTACCAGCATCCGCTCGAAATCCTCGACCACAGCCGCGTTCGGCCAATCGGGCACCACGCGGCTGTCGATGTGAACCCGGCAGCGGGCGGGCACGATGTTGATCTTCGAGCCTCCGTCAATCTGCGTCACCACCGCGGTTGATCGCCCCAGCAGGGCATGGGTCCTGCGTCCCAGGTAGGCCGCCCACGGGCCATGCACGAAATCGACCACCCGGGCCATGATCTCGATCGCGTTCCGCCCGCACTCCGGCATCGAGGCATGGCACGACCGGCCCCGCGTCTGCACCTCGATCCATAGCGGGGCCTTGTGGCAGGTCACGACTTCGCAGCACGTCGGCTCCCCCACGATCGCGGCCGTGGTGCGGAACCCTTGCTCCATCAACGCCGTCGCCCCGTGGCAACCGGTCTCTTCGCTCATGGTCGCGACGAAATACAGTTTGTCGGCCGGCAAGAGCCCCTCTTCCCGAGCCAGGGCCAGGGCCGTCAGAAACGCCGCCATGCCCCCTTTCGTATCACACGCTCCTCGGCCGTACATCCGCCCCTCGCGGACCTGGGCCCGGAACGGCTCGATGATCATCCCCTCGACCGTCACCGTGTCCATGTGGGCTTCGAGCATGAGGCTGGCGGCCCCGGTCTGGTCCGGCCAATGGGCCATCAGGTTCGGCCGCCCGGGCTCGACCTCCTGGTGCTCCACCACCATCCCCAGGCCCGCCAGATGGTCGGTCAGAAAGGCCGCCATCCGTTCCTCCGTCCGTTCGAGCCGTGCCTGGGCCGCCGAGCTGATCGCGCTGTTGATATGGACCAGCTCGGCGAGCAGATCCTGCACCCGTTGTTTCTGGGAATCCGCGAGTCGCCGCATGGGGGCATCCTATACCCTGGACGGCGTCGTGTCAGGGGTGCCGAGCATCGACCTCGTGGAAACACAGCTCGTCCGTCGCCAAGTCCAACAGGGCGACGGTCCGGGTGGACACGCGGTGCAGGGCTCCGGGGTTGATGACCCGCATGGCACCGACGCGGTAATCGTTAGCCCGATGCGAGTGGCCATGCAAAAGGTAGTCGTGTTCACCGGCCAGCAACGCTTCCTGGAAGGCGTGCTCGTGCCCGTGAAAAATGGCGATCCGGCGACGGGCCACCCGAATGGACAACGGCCCGCCGGGCCAGTCGATTTGTAACGCGGCCAGGTAGGCCCGCCACGACGGGTCGGGAAAATCCGTATTGCCCCAGACGAACCAGCAGCGCCAGCCGGCCAAGGCATCGAAAACGGGCAGCCCCCCAACGTCGCCGCAGTGTATGACCGCTTCGGCGCCCGCCGCCTTCAGGACAGCCAAGGCGTTCTGGACGAGCCCCGCCCGGCCGTGACTGTCCGACATGATCCCCAGTTTCATTCCGCCTCCGCGTTCATCCGCTCGCGTGCTCAGGTCTTTCTCGGCTCGGCGACGTGGAGCGTATCGCCGATGGAGTCATACTCGACGCGGGCACCAAGCCGCCAGGACATGCCGGCCATGGTTGTCGCCAAGGCATGGTTGAAGGCCGCGTCCGCGCCGGCCCGGGTGGGGCCCCGCGTACGGACGGCGGTGAAGAAGTCCACCATGTGGTCGCCGTCCGGTTCCGCATCCAGAATGGTAGCACCCTGGTGTCGATCCGGCAGCCGCCGCGAGGCATCGACGATGAGTTCCGGGCGCGGGGCTCCCGGGTTGGTCAGGATGACTTCGCCCCCCCCGCCGTCGCCGTACGCGACGCCGGCGTCCAGGTCCAGCGTCCCGCTCGTGCCGTAGAACGTCAGCGGCCGGGCGTGAGCCCCGTTGCCCAGCCGCATGTGATAACTCATCAGGCAGCCACTCGGATATTCAACGAGACAATGGGCGGTGTCTGGATTGGTTCGGCCGTCGTGCCAGACGTACGTCCCACCGGCGGCGACGACCGCCTTGGGGCGTTCGTCGAGGACCAGGTTGACCAGGTCGATGATGTGGCTCATCCACTGGCAGAAGATGCCCGTCGAATAGGGCCAGAACAGCCGGAACTCCCGGTAGTGCCGGGCGTTGAAAGGCACGGTGGGTGCGTAGCAGAGGAACTCCTGCCAGTTGGTATCGGCCTCGGTCAGGGCGTTTTCGGCCCCGGGGATGCGCCAGCGCTGGTGGAACAGCGGCTGCACCAGCTCGACGAAGCTGACCTTGCCGAGCCGCCCCTTGCGAATGAACTCGCGGGCCGCCCACGGGATGCCGTTGGACCGGAGCTGCGTGCCGACCTGGAACACCCGGTCGCTCGACCGGATGGCCTGCCGGGCCTCCTTGATCTGCTCGAAGTCGCAGCCAAACGGCTTCTCAACATAAACGTCCTTCCCGGCCTCGATCGCCTGCCGGGCCAAATAGGCGTGCTGGAAGTCGACCGTCGAGACCACCAGGGCGTCCACGTCTTTGAGCTCGCAGATTTCCCCCATGGTGCGGCAGATATGGGGCGCGTGGCCTGTCCAGTTCTTGACCAGCTCGGCGGCGGATTCCCGTCTCTGATTCCAGATGTCGCAGACCGCGGTTAAAGCCACGTTTTCCGCGCCGGACAGCCGGTGCACCCATTCCATGAGCTGGAGTCCGCGGGCTCCGGGGCCAACGATGCCCACTGAGATGCGCTCATTGGCACCAAGAATGCGATTGGCGACCGCATGGGCCGGGCGGCGCGCCAAATCCGCTGTCACCGTACAGGCGGCCGCCCGTCTGAGTAAGTCCCGCCGCGAGATGCGCCCCTGAGACATTCACCTAGCTCCTGCCCGATGCGCCACCCGCTTGAGGGGCACAGCGAAACGGGACCGCCCCGCCCGGTCAATTCCCCCACCCGACAACCCGCTGATGCCGGTCAGCGAGGAGGAACTCCGTCGTCAGCGGTGGCGTGCGCATGGCCCACGCAGTCCACACACAAGCTCATTTGACACGTCCGAGAATACGGTATATGTTCATTACGGACAAGAATCCGACAACGTTTGCGCCGGCCATCAGCCGCGCTTGGACACAGCCGGGCCGACGCGAAGCAACCATTCGCCGGATGGGCGGCATCGACGACCGGGGGCAAGGAGCAATCGGCAGGCGGACAGGACGATTCTCAGCAGCGCCAGCGGGAGTCCGAAGCAGCCATGAGAGTTCTGATGCTAGGTTGGGAGTTCCCGCCGTTCATCTCCGGCGGGTTGGGCACAGCCTGCTACGGTCTGACCAAGGCGATGAGTCAGATCGGGGCGGATGTGCTGTTTGTACTCCCCAAGCCAGTCCAGTCTCAGGAAAGCAGCCACGTCAAGCTCCTGACGCCCAAGTCGGCATTCAAGCGCATGTCCGGGCTCGTGTCGGATTACGAAGTCGAGGAACTCGATCACGTCAAGTTCTGCGCGGTGGAGGCGGCCGGGGGTATGTCGCCCTACCACAGCCCGGAGCAGTACGCGGAACTGGTCCGCGAGCGGGCGGCGAAGCTGCGCGTCGTGGACCGCGGCGAAAGCCCGACCGAAGGCGAAACGCAACCCCAGACGCAGAAACCGGCGCACACCCCCGCCGAGGTGACGGCCCAGACAACCGGATCGGACTACGACGGCGACATGTTCAGCCAGACGGAACGATACGCCCGACTGGCGACCGCCGTTGCCGAGCATGAGCAGTTCGACGTGATCCACGCCCATGACTGGATGACCTACCGGGCGGGCATCGCCGTGTCGATTCTCAGCGGCAAGCCGCTGGTCATTCACGTGCATTCGACCGAGTTCGACCGCAGCGGCGAGCACGTCAACCAGCGCATCTACGATATCGAGCGGCAAGGCATGCACTTCGCCCAGAAGATCATCACCGTCAGCCACCTGACGCGCAACATCGTGACCTCGCGGTACGGGGTGGATCCGGAAAAGATCGCGGTGGTCTACAACGCGATCGACTTCAACGGGTTCCAGCCGCCGGCCACCATCGCCCCCATTCGCCGGGATGAAAAGCTCGTCCTGTTCCTCGGCCGCATCACCATGCAGAAGGGTCCCGAGTATTTCCTCGCTGCGGCAAAGAAGGTGCTCGAGGTCATGGACGACGTGCGCTTCATCATGGCCGGCTGGGGCGACATGATCCGCCGCACCATCCAGCTCGCCGCCGAGATGGGTATCGGGCACAAGGTGCTCTTCACCGGCTTCCTGCGCGGCGGCGACGTCGAGCGCGTCTTCCGCATGGCCGACCTGTACGTCATGCCCAGCGTGTCCGAGCCCTTCGGCATCGCCCCGCTCGAGGCCATGTCCAACGACGTGCCGGTGATCATCAGCAAGCAATCCGGCGTCTCCGAGGTCATCAACCACGCCCTCAAGGTAGACTTCTGGGATGTCAACGAGATGGCCAACAAGATCATCGCCGTCCTCCGCCACCGTCCCCTCCAGAACACCCTCCGCGAGCAGGGCCGACTCGACGTCCGCCGTCTTTCCTGGTGCGACTCCGCCCGCCAGTGCGTCGACATCTACCGCGAAGCCATCCGCATGACCACCTACAACTGAGGCAGCAAAGCTTGCCGTGTGCCACTGCTCTGTGAGCAGTGCCGAGGTGTGCAAGCGCCCCTTCGCCCCACCGCAACCACTCACAAGGTCACCCCACCCTACCCAAGTGCTCCGCACCCGCTACCCTCAAGTTCACCCCCGACGGCCATTGACGCAACCCCCCGCGTGTGGCATTCTGTGCGCATGGTACGAAAACCCCCCAAGCCGACGAATCCGAAAGGTATCGCACAGGCCACGGTGAATCGCCTGGCGGCAAGAAGTGATACCTGCGCGCAGACAACGAACTACGGAGCCGGTGGCCCCTGCAAATGGACGTTATCCCCCGATCGGGGGCGAATGGTTCAGGCGATCACCCTGGAGGAATCGGACAATGGATAAGCTCATTCGCGCGATCGAGGACGTCCGAGCCAAGCTCGACGGTCTGCGAAAACGATCCTTGAAAGAGACGCCGACAAGGACGATTGTGATCGATCCGCTACTGGAGGCTCTCGGGTATGATGTTCGGGATCCCGACGAAGTGCAGTTGGAGTATCCTACCGTGGATGGCAAGTCGGTAGATTACGCGCTGCTCATCAACGTGAAACCCATTCTGCTCGTTGAGGCCAAGCCCCTCGATGATCTTCTCAACGATGTTAAGGGAATAACACAGGTCGTAGGGTACGCAGCCAATGCCGGAATCGTCTGGTGCATTCTGACGAACGGCGTCGTCTGGAAAGTCTATCGCAGCGTGGAAGAGTGCCCCGCGCCGGATAAGCTGATGTTCGAGGTGTCGCTGGACCCGCGAGATCCGGAGGGATTATCCGTCGAGCAGATCGCGCGGCAAATGTGGCGGTTTTCCCGGGAGGAGATGGCCAAGGGAACTCTGGATGCCATCGGTGAACAAACCTTCACCGACAGCAAGGTTCGCAAGGCGCTTGACGGAATCATGCGCGACGCTCCGCGAGTCCTGCTCAACCTCGTGCGCGCAGCCGCGCACGACGGGCAGTTGACTCCCCGACGCATCAAGGAGAGCCTCGCCCGCATCTGGGCGCCGAGCGGCCCGATACCGCCGTCTGCCGCCACCAACCCGGCCTATCCGCAAAGCGTTAGCGACCAGGAGCCATCAGTAAGAAGCCAAGGGGCCCGAAGAGCTTGGGCCACACGGCGCGCCGGAGCAGGTCGCGCTCCCACACCATACAACGAGTCGCACCATATGGCCGGCAAACCAAGGGAAATTGTGGAACTGTATCGAGCGATCGACCGTCTTTGCCTTTCTCTAAAGCCCGGAGAAATCGAACGGCGTTGTGCCAAGATGACGATCAACTACCTATGCGGGAAAGCCATCTTCTGCTGCGTCGAAATGCAGAAGGGCGGCGTTCGGGTATGCCTCAAGCTCAAGTACAGCCGGTTGGTGAATCCGCCTTCATTTGCTCGTGATGTGTCCAACCTTGGCCACCAGGGCGTGGGGGACGTGCAGCTTGCTCTAAACAACATGGCTCAGTTGGGGGAAGCCGCCCCACTGATCCGCAAGTCGCTCGAAGATCAGCTCGGGGCGGTTCATTGAACCGAGCGGGCGCCGCCATGAGCCCCACGCAGGGGAGCGGGGGGCTGTGCGTGTGAGCCGAACTGTCTACGTTCATGGGGCCAGCCCGAGCTGGGCGGCGCGGTCGACGAAGTTGGCGTGGGTCTACAGCAGGACGCGAACCTCGTGCGGAGCCGCAGGCGCACGGCTCACGAGGCGGGTTCGGAGGATGGAGAAGGCCCGGGCCGGCGGGCGGATTGGAACCAGTTGCGGAGGACCTGCTCGGCGGGCTTGCCGCGCGGGGTGTAGTTGTAGTCGGTCGGTCCGCCGGCGCCGTCGGTCCATTCCCACCAGAGCGTGCCGCCGACCTCGGGCGTGTCCGCCCAGGTCTTGATGAAGGCGAGATAGCAGTTGCGCTGCTCTTCGAGACCGGCGGGCGTGGCCTGCTGTTTGTGGTAATAGTTCCAGGGCTCGGCGGCGGCCCCTTCCTGGCTGCACCAGCCGACCTCGGTGAAGAGCAGCGGCTTGCCGATCCGCTCCTGCCAGCGCAGCACGCCGCGTTTGATGGGCTGCCAGGCCTCCACCAGGCTCTCGAGCGACGGGTTCGGCTCGGAAGCGAGCTTGTAGTAGCTGGTCATGCCGATGAGGTCCAACTCGTCCCAGAACTCGACCACCTTGTAGTGGTCCCAGTTGGAGGAGTAGGACAGCTTGCCGCGATAGACCTTGCGCACGTCGCGGATGAGGGTCCGCCAACGGTCGGTGTATTTCTCGGTGCTGATGAGCTCGGAGCCGACGGTCATGACCTCGACGCGGTTAGCCTCGGCGATACGGGCGAAACGGAGGAGGAACTCGCGATAGCGGTCGAACCAGTCGTCCCAGTTGGGCGGGTTGATGACGCCGCGCCACTCGTTGCCCCGGGGATGGCTGAGGAGGACGATGGGCATGAGGATGACACGCAGCCCGTGGTGGTGGGCGATGCTGATGATCTCGCGCCACTGCTCGTCGGTGGGGGTGACGGCCGGGTCGATCTCGAAAGTGTCGGAGCCGGCGTGCTCCTGGTAGCCCGGGTTGCTGATGAGGACGGCGTTGGCTCCCATGTCGGCCATCTCACCGAAGAGGCGCTGGGCCCGCTCGACGACCTCGCTGACGTGGTGGATCTGCCAGGCGAGCCCGTGGTACGGAATATGGTCCGGCGGCAGCGGCCGGGGGGACGGTAGCGGGCGCGGCGGGTCGATGGTCGCCTTGATGGTCGAAGTCATATCGCGGCCATCACCCGAGCAGGCCCACCAGACGGCGGCGGCAACGGTCACGAGCACAAGCAGCAGCTTACCGGCAAAGCTCATCAGCGGTGGTTCTCTTGGCGGGGGTGTGAGATGCCTTCGCGGAGCGGCGACCGTAAGGAAGCAGTCGCCCGCGGCCGAGAAGAACCGCTCCCCGACAGTCGCGGCTCTGGTAAACTACGCACTCCTCCCACATCCCCTTACTTTGCCTCCGTCAGCCCCAGGGCCCAGGCGATGCCCGCGAGCACGTGTTCCTGGAAGAGCGGATTGGTCCACACGTCTTCGCGGTGCCCCAACGAGGTGTAGAACACGCGGCCCTTGCCCTCCTGGCGCGTCCAGGCCACCGGGTAGTACTCACCGGCGGTCATCTTCTGCGGCTCCAGGTTCGTCTTCGCTGTGTCGATGCTCATGAGCATGCTGACGTTGTCGCGGGAGAAGCCGTTGAAGTGGTAGATTTCGTCGACCAGCGCCCACTCGGCGGGCAGCATGCGCGTGGTTGGGTGGTCGCGGTTCTCGACCCGGATCGTGACCTCCTGGTCCCCGGCGCCGTGCGTCTTGAAGGCCCCGCCGATCACCCGCACGAACTGTTCATCATCCTTGAACGTGTCCGTAGCGGTATGGATGCCGACCAGGGCCTTGCCCGACCGCAGCCAGTTGAACAGGGCCGACCGCTCGATCTTCGGGTCGCCGGTGGTGTACAGGATGAGAACGTCGAACTGCTCAAACTGCTTGTCGCTCCTCAGATCGTGGAAGCTCTGCGAGAAGTAGACCTCGTAGCCGGCCTTGGTGAGGCGGTCCTTGAGGATCTTCTCCGCGAAGGACAGCTCGCCGCTCAGCGGCCGGGCCACCACCGAGTGCCGAAAGCCATCCGATTCGCTGTAGACAAGGATCTTCTTGCGCGCCCCGCCCTGTTCGGCGGCCAGGCAGTAGAGGACCCCGGTCACCAGCAGCGCCGTCCCGATTGCCGCAAGCACTTTCAGACTCCTCATCGCGATCATCCTCTTTATCTGGCGTCAACCGTGAGCATCCCCGTACCCGTTGCCGTACAACGGGCGCCCATCGGCAGACAGCCTACCATCCGCGGCCCGCCGGTTCAACCAACGGCGATCCCCCATATCCGCGGCGTCAGATTTGCTTGCGGACGGGTGGCATGGGTCGGTACTCCCACCCGTGGTTGCGCACCGAGGGAGGCCACGGGCCTGAGTACAGGTCCATGCCACCCAACCGGCAGATTTTCTTGCGAAGCGGCGGGCGATTGCACGATACTATCCGCATGGACTCCAAACCGATCGCGGTGTTTGACAGCGGACTGGGCGGGTTGACGGTGGTGCGTGCCCTGCGGCGGCATCTGCCGCACGAATCGCTTGTCTATTTCGGCGACAGCGCCCGTGTCCCCTACGGCATCAAGTCGTGCGAGACGGTGATGCAGTTCGCGGAGCAGGACTGTCGGTTCCTGCTGCGGTTCAAGCCCAAGATGGTCATCGCGGCGTGCAACACGGTCAGTGCTCTGGCCCTGGAGGAGCTGATCCCCCAAATGCCGGTGCCATTGGTCGGGGTGGTCGAGCCGGGGGCGTCGGAGGCCGTGCGGCAGGCCGGCGGCCGGACCATTGCCGTTCTGGCCACCGAGGCGACCGTCGCCTCGCAGGCGTACATCCGGGCCATTCACCGGCTCGCCCCGCGGGCCCCCGTGACCCAGCAACGCTGCCCAAGCCTCGTGTCGCTGATCGAGGAAGGCCGCGCCAGCAATGACAAGATTCTGCTCATGATCCTGGACGAATACCTGGACGGCGTCCGGCAGCTCGATCCGGCGGTGGTGCTCCTGGGCTGCACGCATTATCCCCTGGTCGCCGAGGCCATCGCCAGGCTCATGCCCCTGGCTCGGATCGTTGACTCGGCTGATGCCACGGCCCGCAGCGTCCGGGAGTTACTGGCCAACCGGGACGCCTTGTCCGCCTCCACCGAGCCGGGTAGACTCCGCTGCTACGTGAGCGATAACCCCCAGCGGTTTCGCGAGGTGGGCGGGAGTTTCCTTGGGGAGCCGATCCGCGACGTCACCTGGATCACGCCGGAGCAGTTCTTCCATGAACAACCCATGCGCAGCCTCGACCGCGAACCGGAGGCCCCCATCGGACGCGAGACGATCCGGACCACAAGCGTTCCCGTGTCAGCCGGTCGGTGAGCGGTCCGTGCCTGCTTCGGCGAGCGGCATCCTCTTCTCTGCGGCCCCGACAGGGGCCAAGGGATGTAGCCACGGGTGGAGCGGCGCGGCGGCGCAGCCGCCCGACGCGGAACCCGTGGGCAAGGAGCGTGTGTTTTTCCTCATCTCGCCCCCGAAGGGGGCGAAGGAGGGCACGCGCAAAGCGTTGATCCCTTGTCACCCCATCGACGGATTGGCCGATCATCCACCCCCATCCTCCACCCCTTCGGGGTGGGATATTGATTGTGGGACCGCGATCCACGGGTTGCGTTCGCCTGCGGCTCACTCCACCCGTGGCTACCGCCCTTCGCCCCTCCGGGGCGAGATGGTAAACGTGGCCCAACCGCTGCCCCGCAGGGCACTGCCATGTCTGATGGCCGCCGGACTTGCCCTGCTGGCCCTGGCCCTCATCGGCTGCTCGGATCACCAGAAGCGAACTTGGCGGCATCGTTCCCCCGAAGAGAACTACCGCACCGCCCTGGAGGCCGATCACGCCGACCAGCGCCGTGACGCCGTCGCCCGGATTGCCGAGAGCGGCTACTACCGTCACGATGACGCCTTCCAGGTCCTGGACGTCGTGGCCCGCACCGATGCCGCCCCGCAGATTCGCTGCATCGCGGTCCGGGCGTTGGCCCGTTATGGCGATCCTCGGCCGGTCAAGCCGCTGCTCGCGATCCTGCAGGCGACGCGGGATTCGGCGGAGGCTCTGCCTCCGAACGACGACGTGCGCTGGGAAACAGCCACGGCGCTCGCCGGGCTTCTCCGTCAAGACGTGGTGGACGAGGCGGCCCGGGATCTGGTCCGCGACATCTTCATCCGCCTGGCGGAGCGCGATGCCTCGCGCAACGTGCGCGTCGTCGCCATCGAGGCGCTGGCCGAGTTCCAGGATCCGCAGGTGCTGCAGCCGCTGATCCGGTCCTTGCGCAACGAGGACTTCGGTATCGTAGACCGGGCGGAGCGGTCGCTCATCGCCCTGACGGGGGAGACGCACTTCCATGATGCAGACGCGTGGGAAACCTGGGCGGCGGCGACCGATCAGCCCTTCGCCCGTGCCGGACAGACCCCCGCGGTCACGCAGCCTTCCGGCCCCTCCTGGTGGGACCGTCAGGCCCGCGCTTGGCGGCGCGGGTTAAAGCTCGCCCCCGATTAAGAACTGCGAAACACGGCTTTGGACTGCGCCGCCGCGAAGCGGCAAGCCGTAAGCAGAGCCCGTCTCGCTGCCTCGCTCACTTGCCGCCTCGTCCTCCCCGCGCGCGCCGCGGGTGCGAGACGCAATGCTCGCACCCGCGGTCACAGGCACATCCTGCACAGGCTCAGCGGCCCGGCATCTCCCCCGTGTCCGTGGCGGACCGAGGGCCCCCCTCGATGACGAGGGTCCGTAGTCGACCCATCACCATCTGTGTCCACACTTCTTGAGGAACTTGAGCGACGGCCGCTTGCAAACCTTGAAACTGGGCCTCTCGTGAGGCTTCTTGTTCCAGAAATTGACCTTCTTCTTGCATTCCTTGATCTTCTTCAGATCGGGGCAGCCGGCTTCGTTCTCAGCCTCGAGCAGGTTCTTGGTGGCCTCCCACTTGCCGCTGGCATAGGCGGCCTTCACCATGCTGATCACCTCAGCCGGGGTGTAGGCATAGTTCACATCCGGGTTGGCGGCACTCAACAGAGCCGCAACCGCCTGGCGGTTCAGGGCCGTCCACTGCCCGCCGCCCGCCGTCAGCCAACCCAGGAGGGTACGACTGGGGCTCGCGTTCACGCCGAAGACGGTATTGAAGCTGTTCAACGGGCTATAACCAACCCAGTACTGGTAATGATGCGGCTGCTTCCAGAACCCGGGCGTGCAACCCTCGCCACCACCGGGCGGCGGCGGGGGAGGCGGCGGCAGCGAAGGCACGGACAGGCCGGCCCCCACCCACAGCAGCGACGCACCAAGTGGATTGGTGCTGGCCACCGAGATCGGCTCCACCGTCAGTTCAGTCGCGCCGGCGGGAATGGTCACGTCCAGTGTCACGGTGTCCCAATCCGGCCCGCTGAAGCTGCCGAACACGTCATCGAGCTGCTCCGTCACGTCGTCGATGGTCAGCAGCAGACCGTTCGGCCGGCCTTCCTCCACGCTGCCGGCGTAGATCACCAGCGTCGCCACGCGCTCCTCGTCCTCGGCCGGGAAGGTGAAGGTCTGCGGCACGCACGTCTGCCGCGGCTCCGGGAAGTTGAAGAAGGCCAGGTCCGCACCGTCGCGCAGATCGATGGTGGCCGCGGTCGAGCCGTCGTCGTAGATCACCAGCACGCCCGCCCCGTCATTGACCTCGTCGTAATCCAGGCCTTCGACGGTCAACGTGTTGGCGCCCGCAACGACCAGACCCAGGTCGGTGATATCCGCCCGATAGGCCGACACAAAGACATCCCCTTGCCAGTTGTAGAAAAAGGTTGGGCCGCCGATCAGATCGCCGGTGACTTCCTGCCCCTCGATGGTGATCGTGTCGTCATCGGCCACCCGGAACTCGCCCCCCCAGTACAAAATGACCTGGTTGACGGTGGCCCCGGCGGGGACCTCGATTTCGATCTCGCCGGGCTGGCTCTCGAGCCCCGTTCCCCCGGCGACGATGCCCGTTCCGCTGGCCACGGCCAAGTCTGCCGGTGGTCCGAGCGTCTCCGTCCCGTCCGCCACGACCATGGCGGTCGTACTCACGGCCACCAGACCGGCCAAAGCCGCCTGCCTCATCCGACTCCACCGTGTGTTCATGGGTTTCACTCCTTCCCATCATGGCAACGGTTGTTGCCAAAACCGACTACTTGAGTTTCCAGGAGGTCCACCCTCCTGGATCTACATATTCTTGAGAACCGTCAGGGCATCCATCAGCCCCCACGACACTCGCTACCGCTACAGGTGATCGAAATCGTGTGCGCCATCGTGCCCGCGAGCCAGCCAGGCAACGCTCTCTGCTGCTTGGCCTTCCACAACCGGCACCACAGCACACCCGAGGTGGCTAGACGTGATCCAGATTCTCTCCCCCCGATTCAACTATTCCTTCCACCTCTTGGTACGCCTGCCTTCTCCACCCCTGAGACTCATTCGGCATGCGTATGGGATAATAGGAGGGTAAACACCCCAAGGCAAACCGGGCACCGAAGATTTTTCGGCCCGATAACCGTGTGTCATGCGGCGCAAGCGGCGGTCACTCCCGGCGACCGTTGCGATCAATCATGAAATGGTGTGGGCACAACGTGCCATCCGCGGATGCGAGGATGGCGACGACGGCGCAAAATGGGGACCGGCTCCGCGCCAGCGTGGCTTGACGAAGGGAACATCCTCGGATGCAGGCCAAGTCCAGGGCTCAGGACACGTCTTCCGCGGCGCCTGTCCCCATTTTGCCCCGGGAGGCGAGTGACGCCCGAGTGGTTTTACCGCCGCGGAAGGTCGCCTCGGCCTTTGGTGGGTAACTCGGTCCGTCCCATCAGGTAAGCATCGACGGAGCGGGCGGCCTCGCGACCCTCGCTGATCGCCCAGACGACCAGCGACTGACCGCGGCGCATGTCACCACAAGCATAGACGCCGGGCACACTGGTCTGGTAATCATCCTCGCCCGCCCTCACGTTACCGCGTTCGTCCAGTTCCAAGCCGAGCTGGGCCACGATGCCGTCCGGCTCGGGACCGACGAATCCCATGGCCAGGAGGACCAGGTCGGCCGGCCAGACCTGCTCGGAGCCGGGCACCTCGCGCATCTGCGGCCGCGAGCCGTTGGCCGCTGCCCACTCCAGATTCACTGTCTGCAAGCCCGTCACCCGGCCACCGCGGCCCTCGAGCCGCTTGGTCAGGATGCTCCAGTGGCGCTCGCAACCCTCCTTGTGCGAGCTGCTGGTGCGCAGCTTCATCGGCCAGTAGGGCCAGGGCTGGTTCTCCGGCCGGCCCTCCGGCGGCTCGGGCAACAACTCGAACTGCGTCACGCTTTTGGCGCCTTGCCGGTTCGACGTGCCCACGCAGTCCGAACCCGTGTCCCCCCCACCGATCACCACCACGTGCTTGTCCGTGGCCACGATGTCTCCCGAGGCCGGCCCAAACCACCATCCGTTGCGGATGAAGGCCTCGGCGTCGCCGGCCACGCGCTTGTTCTGCTGCGGCAGGAACTCCATGGCATAGTGGACGCCGGCCAGGTCCCGGCCGGGGATCGGCAGGTCGCGCGGACGGGTCGCCCCGCCGCACAAGACGATGGCGTCGAACTCCTCCTGGAGCCGCTCGCCGGTGATGTCGTATCCCACGTGCACCCCGGTGCGGAAGATCACCCCCTCGGCCTCCATGAGATCGAGACGGCGGTCGATGACCCACTTCTCCAGCTTGAAGTCGGGAATGCCGTACCGCAACAGACCGCCGATACGGTCCGCGCGCTCGAACACGGTCACCAGATGCCCCACCCGGTTGAGTTGATGGGCGACGGCCAAGCCGGCCGGCCCCGAACCCACCACGGCCACCTTCATGCCCGTGCGCGCCGCGGGCGGCTCGGGCCGAACCCAACCCTCCTCGAAGGCCCGGTCGATGATCGCTTGCTCCATGTTCTTGATGGTCACCGGCGGCTCGTTGATCCCCAGCACGCAGGCCTCTTCGCATGGCGCGGGGCACACCCGCCCGGTGAACTCCGGGAAGTTGTTCGTGGCGTGAAGCACGCGGATCGCCTGGGCCCACTCGTCACGGTACACCAGGTCGTTGAAGTCCGGGATGATGTTGCCCAGCGGACAGCCGGTATGGCAGAACGGCAGCCCGCAGTCCATGCACCGGGCACCCTGCTCGCGCAGCTTGGCCACCGGCAACTGGATGAGGAACTCGCGGTAATCGCCAACCCGTTCACCCGGCGGGCGCTCGCCCGGGGTCTCCCGCGGGTACTCCTTGAATCCCGAGGGCTTACCCATGACTCACCTCAACCAGGTTCGCGGCCTGCTCCGACCTGCCGTCGGCCATCGTCTGGCTCGCCAGCTCACGCAGGGCCCGCTTGTAATCAATCGGCATCACCTTGACGAACATCCCCCGGTAAGCCAGCCAGTCGGCGATGATTTTCTGCGCCAGGGCGCTATGCGTGTAACGGACATGCTCCATGATCAGATCCCGCAGTTCCTCGATGTCCGTGGCCTCCACGACCTCTTCCAACTCCACCGACTCCAGGTTGCAGCGATATTGCCCGAAGTCGCCGTTTTCGTCCAGGACGTAAGCCACGCCGCCGCTCATGCCCGCCGCGAAGTTTCGGCCCGTACCGCCCAGTACCACCACCCGCCCGCCGGTCATGTACTCGCACCCGTGGTCCCCGACGCCCTCGACCACCGCCCGGGCCCCGCTGTTGCGGACCGCAAATCGCTCACCTGCCAGCCCCCGAACGTACGCCTCGCCGCCCGTCGCCCCATACAGAGCGACATTCCCGATCAGAATGTTCCGCTCCGGCAGGAACGTCGAGACCAGCGGCGGGTAGATGATCAGCTTGCCGCCGGAGAGCCCCTTACCGAAATAGTCGTTCGCATCGCCCTCGACCTCGAGGGTCATGCCCCGCGGGATGAACGCGCCGAAACTCTGCCCCGCCGAGCCATTGAACCGGAAGCGGATCGTATCCTCCGGCAAACCATCGCCCCCCCGCCGCCGGGTCACCTCGCTGCCCGTGATGGTCCCCACCGTGCGGTGGACGTTGCGGATCCGCAGCTCGTGGCGGACCCGCTCGCCGCGCTCGATGGCCGGCCGGGCCAGCTCCAGCAGCGTGGTCACGTCCAGAGACTTCTCCAGGCCGTGGTCCTGCTTCTGCCGGCAGTAGCGCCCGAAATCCTCCGGCACCTTGGGGCTGTACAGTATCTTGCTGAAGTCCAGCCCTCGGGCTTTCCAGTGGTCGATGGCCTTGCGGCAATCCAACCGGTCGGCCCGCCCGATCATCTCGTTGATCGTGCGGAAGCCCAGCGCGGCCATGATCTGCCGCAATTCGTTGGCCACGAAGAACATGAAGTTCACCACGTGCTCGGGCTTGCCGGCAAACTTCTTGCGCAGCTCCGGATCCTGAGTGGCCACGCCCACCGGGCAGGTGTTCAGGTGGCACTTCCGCATCATGATGCACCCGGAGGCGATCAGCGGCGCGGTGGCGAAGCCGAACTCCTCGGCGCCCAGCAGGCAGGCGATGGCCACGTCCCGCCCGGTCTTGAGCTGCCCGTCCACCTCGACCACGATGCGGCTGCGCAGGTCATTGGCCAGCAACACCTGGTGCGTCTCGGCCAGCCCCAGTTCCCAGGGCAGGCCCGCGTGTTTGATCGAGGTCAACGGCGAAGCCCCCGTCCCGCCGTCGTAACCGCTGATAAGCACCACGTCCGCCTTGCCCTTCGCCACGCCGGCCGCCACCGTCCCCACCCCCACCTCCGCCACCAGTTTCACGCTGATCCGCGCCTCCCGGTTCGCGTTCTTGAGATCGTGGATCAACTGGGCGAGATCCTCAATCGAGTAGATGTCGTGGTGCGGCGGGGGCGAAATCAGGCCCACGCCCGGAGTCGAGTGCCGCGTGCGGCCGATCCATTCATCAACCTTGTGCCCGGGCAACTGCCCGCCCTCGCCCGGCTTGGCCCCCTGGGCCATCTTGATCTGCAACTCGTCGGCATTCACCAGGTACTCGCTGGTCACGCCGAACCGCCCCGAGGCCACCTGCTTGATGGCACTCCGCATCGAGTCACCGTTGTTCAGCGTTTGTGCCACCCACGGTGAGACGGGCATCAGGGCCTCCCGCCGCGCTGCCGTGCTCTCGAACTGCCGATAGCGGATGGGGTCCTCGCCGCCTTCACCCGTGTTGCTCCGGCCGCCGATGCGGTTCATGGCGATAGCCAGGTTGGCGTGGGCCTCGAACGAGATCGATCCGAACGACATCGCCCCGGTCTTGAACCGCTTCACGATCTCCGCCGCCGGCTCCACGTCGTCCAGCGGAATCGGTTCGACCAGCGGCTTGAACTCCAACAGCCCGCGCAGCGTACACAGCCGCTTGTTCTGATCGTTGACCAGAGCGGCGTATTCCTCGTAGGTCTTGGCGTTGTCCTTACGAACGGCCTCCTGGAGCTTGGCGACTACCAGCGGCCCCGTCAGGTGGTGCTCGCCGCTGCGGCGGTATTGGTACTGCCCGCCCGGATCGAGATCCAGTTCGTCGGGCACGCGCCGATCGGGATAGCCGTGCACGTGGCGCGTGCGCACCTCGGCGGCCAGCACGTCCAACCCGACTCCCCCGATCCGCGACGGCGTCCAGGTGAAGTACTTGTCGATCACCTCCTGGTTCAAACCGACCGCCTCGAAGATCTGCGCCCCGTGGTAGCTGAGCAGCGTCGAGATGCCCATCTTGGACATGACCTTGGTCACGCCCTTGTTGATCGCCTTGGCGTAGTTCTTCTCGACATCCTTGAGCGTCAGGCCGGGCTTGAGCTGATGATCGGCGTGCAACTCCGCCAAGGTCTCGAACGCCAGGTAAGGGTTGATCGCCCCGACGCCATAGCTCAGCAACAAGGCGAAATGGTGAACCTCCCGCGGCTCGCCCGACTCCAGCACCAGGCCGCACCGCGTTCGGGTGCCCTCGCGGATCAGGTGGTGGTGGACGGCCGAGCAGGCAAGCAAGGCCGGGATGCCGGCATACATCGAGTCCGCGGACCGATCCGAGAGGATCAGGATCGTCACCCCGTCGGCGATGGCCTGCGAAGCCGCCGTGCACAGACCATCCAGCGCCTGGCGAAGGCCCTCCTCGCCCTCGCTGACCAGGAAGACCATCGGCAAGACCACCGACCTGAAGCCGTCTACCTTCAGGTCGCAGAGCTTCTGCAAATCCTGGTTGGTAAGGATCGGCTGCTCCAACCGCAACTGCCGGCAGTGCCCGGGCGCTTCCTCAAACAGATCGCACTCGCCCCCCAGGTTGGTGATGTTTGAGGTGACAAGCTCCTCCCGGATGGCGTCCAGCGGCGGGTTGGTCACCTGGGCAAAGAGCTGCTTGAAGTAGCTGTAGACCAGCGGCGCCTTGTCGCTCAGCACGGCCAACGGCGTATCCGTACCCATCGACCCGATCGGCTCCTCGCCCTGGATGGCCATCGGGCCCATGATGATGCGCAGGTCTTCCAGCGTGTACCCGAACGCCCGCTGCCGAGTTCGCAGCGTCTTGAAGTCGTACGCCGGCCAGCGGTCGGGCTCCGCCAGGTCCGCGAGCTTCACCAGGTTGTCGTCCAGCCAGACACGGTAGGGACGCCGGCGGGCCAAGCCCTCCTTGATTTCCTCATCCGGGACGATGCGGGCCTGATCCGTGTCCACCAGGAACATGCGGCCCGGCTCCAGCCGGCCCTTGCTGGCCACCAGCTCCGGCTCAACCTCGACGACGCCCGTCTCCGAGGCCATGATCACGTATCCGTCCTTGGTCACCATGTAACGCGACGGCCGCAGCCCGTTGCGATCCAGCACCGCCCCGATCACCTTACCGTCAGTGAAGGCAATCGAGGCCGGACCGTCCCACGGCTCCATCAGGCAGGAGTGGTACTCGTAAAACGCCCGCTTCGCGTCGCTCATCGTCGCGTGATGCTGCCAAGCCTCGGGAATCAGCATGGCGACGCAGTGCGGCAGCGACCGGCCGGTGTGGTAGAGCAATTCTACCGCGTTGTCCAGAATGGCGGAATCGCTGGCCCGCGGCGTCATGGTGGGCAGGATCTTAGCCATGTCCTCGCCGAACAGCGGCGAAGCGAAAAGCTTCTCGCGGGCGTGCATCCAGTTGATGTTGCCCCGCAGGGTGTTGATCTCGCCGTTGTGGCAGAGAAATCGGAAGGGCTGGGCGAGGTCCCAGGTGGGGAAGGTGTTGGTGCTGTAACGCTGGTGGACCAGGGCCAGCCCTGATTTCAACGAGGGATCCGCCAGGTCAGGAAAGTACTCCTCGATCTGCGGGGCGAGCAACAGGCCCTTGTAAGTCAGGGTGCGGTGGGACAAACTAGGCATGTAGAAGTAGCTGGCCTGCTTCAGGCCGGACTCCCTGCCCCAGCGCTCCGCGAGCTTGCGGATCACGAACAGCTTCCGCTCGAACGCCTCATCATCCGCGATGCCCTTGCCCCGGCCGATAAAAACCTGCCGAATCGTCGGCTCAACCGCTCGGGCCACGTGCCCGATCACCGCGCTGTCCCGCGGCACATCGCGCCAACCGAGGAGCTCCTGCCCCTCCTGCCGCACGATGGCTTCCAGGGTCTCTTCGCAACGGCGACGCTCGTGCGGCTCGATGGGGAGGAAGACCAACCCGGTGCCGTACTCGTGCACGTTGGGCAGGCGGAAACCGGCATCTGCGGTGACGTTGAGCAGGAACTCGTGCGGAATCTGGATCAGCACCCCGGCGCCGTCGCCGGTATTCGCGTCGCAGCCGCACGCCCCACGATGCTCCAGGTTCACGAGGATCTCGAGCGCCTTGTGAACGATGTCGTGCGACTTGATGCCTTTAAGGCTGGTGATGAACCCCACCCCGCAGGCCGATCGCTCGGTGAACGGATCGTACAAGCCCTGTTTGTGTAATGATTCAAACCACTCCATGGGTCAAACCGTCGCTTTCATGATCGAACGCCGCCCGGTGGCCCGGTCTTCATCGAGACCTTCCGCCCGACGCCCGCTTTCCGGTTCGTCTTCCACTGGCCGCTCTACCGGCCGGCTCTCGTCCACGCTCTGCCGATCAAGGATCACATCGATGAATGCCTGCTCTGTCGGCGTCAGCAGCCGCCGGCGGTGAATGATGCCCAGCGGGCGGATCATGCGTGGTCGGTCCAACGGGACGGCCACCAGCGAACCCGCCGCCACCTCCGTCTGAATGGTAGGAGCCGGAAGGATCGCCAGCCCCTCGCCGATCTCCACCGCCCGCTTGATCGTCTCGATGTTGTCGAAGGCCATGACGACCTGCACCTCACAGCGGTGCCTCCGAAGCTGGCCGTCGACCTCCCGGCGAATGGTCAGCGTGTCCGAAAAGGCGACAAACGGCTCACCCGCAAGATCCGCCGCCGTCACCGTTGACCGCCCACTCAGGCGGTGTCCGGGCGGACACGCCACCACCATGGGCTCCTCGCACCACGGAACCGCCACCAGCTCACGCCCACCCCGCGGATACGAGAGCAGGCCCAGATCCATCTCCTCGGCGGCGACGCTCTCGGCCACCCGGTCCGGATGAAGATACGCCAGGTGCACCCGAGCCTCCGGGTACAGTTGGGCGAAACGTTGAACGTAGCGGCTCATACCGCTAAGACCCACCGAGTAGATTGCCGCCACATTCACGACGCCCGAGACCCCGTTCCGCAACGACCGCACCTGAGCCTCTACCGCTGCGTACTGCTCCACGAGCATTTTGCAGCCGTTGTAGTAGACCTGCCCTTCGGGCGTCAGGGTGAACGGCCGCTTCGAACGGTCCAATAACCGCACCCCGAGGCTCCGCTCCAACTGGAGCACGTTCTGGCTCGCCGCCGACTGCGAGACGTGGTTCATCGCCGCCGCCCGCGAGAAGCTGCGCTGCCGAACCACGTCGCAAAAGATTCTGATCGCCTCAAGGTACATCGCACCACCATGCTAGCATAAATCAGGCTAATGTCAAACATGTTTCGCTATTTGGATTGCTGATATTCTGACGGAGCCCGCCAGTGCTCGCCCAGAACACGCGCAAGTTAATTGTAGACAATCAGATATGACATATTAGGGAATGGCGGAATTCGACACAATGTGTGTCAAAAACGGGTCGATCGCGCCGAATAAGAGCGCGCCGCCCGGCCCCCACCCGCGGGGAATCACCGAGCCACAATCCGGAGGGGGATGCGGCGGAGGGGAGCCGCCGACCGAGCCGAGGTAGAAGGTGAAACAGGATGCGCTGGCCGGCCGGCTCTCAGGCTGCGAAGATCGACACGGCTGGCAACGCCTACGTCTTGCAGATTGCGTAAGCGGGTACAGATTGAAGTAAGGCGGGGGCGGGTGGCCCATTCCGCACCTGAAGGATGGACCACCCGACCCGCCGGTAAGGGCCTTACGGCGTTTCCGTGGGCTGTTCCGTCGGCGTCGCCGGTGCAGCGGGTTCCGCGGCGTCCTTCTCCTTGCATCCGACCGTGAAGAGACACGCAACGAGGGCAAGGCTGATCAACCATCTCATCATAGTACTCCTTGGACTTGTACCACTGACTCCCGGGTGGTCGTTTCCCACCCCGCCTCCGTCGGCAGGCGGTCGCCACCCGTCTTTATGGACACAAATTCACTTGGCCAGGCCGCGGCGGAGAGGCCGCCCCCTCTCCAAATCCGCCCTTCTGGCTCCGGAAGCCTAACGGATGCGGGGGAAGCGTGCAAGCCTTTATTTCTAATTTGGGAGCGGTCCTCGGGATCAGAGGCTGCGTTGGGGCGTGGTCCGCTGGAACTGGCGGATCTGGTCCAGGGGCAGGATCCCGGTCGAGGCCCCGGCGGCCTGGATGCAATGGACGGCGGTGGCGTTGCCCAACAGGGCTGCGGCGGGCATGTCCAGGCCGGACTGGAGGCCGGCCAGGAAGCCCGCACTCCAGCAGTCCCCCGCCCCGGTGGTATCCACGACGTTGGGAACCTGGTAGGCGGGCACGAAGGTCTCCGCCCCGCCGGCCTCGCGGCAGAAGGCCCCTCGAGAATCGAGCTTGATGACCACGTTGCGGCAGCCGCGGTCCTGGAAGGCCCGGGCCATGTCGGCGGGCTGCTCCAGGCCGGTGATCGCCCGGGCCTCAGGCAGCGAGGGGATAAAGTAATCCAGGACGGGCAAGGCGGGGTGGATGTTGTGCTGCCAAGCCTGCTGCGAGGCATTGTCCAGGTAAACGGTATCGAGCAGGGTTTTAACGCCGGCCTTTTGGGCCTCGCCCAGGAGTCGGGCGGTTTGCTGGCCGTCAAAGGTGGCCATGACCATCGTGCCGGTGACGAAGCAGAACTTCGCCCGGCGGACGAGATCGAGCCGGATGTCGTCGTAGCAGAGCGTGCCGTTGGTGCCCATGGTGTGGAAGAAGCTGCGCTGGCCGTCGCTGAGCACGCAGACGAAGGTGTAGGGAGTGTGCACGCCGTCGGCCCGGATGACACCCTCGGCCCCGACGGCGTAGCGGTGCAGCTCGCTGATGACGAAGTCGCCCAGGGCGTCGTTGCCGACCTTGAGGATCGCGTCGCACGGCACGCCCATCTTGGCCAGGGCGATGGAGCAGTTGGTGGCGTTGCCGCCGGTGGTGAGGGTGAGCTTGTCGAACAGCCGCAGGCCGCCGGGCGGCGGGAAGCTGTCGATGGTCTGCCCGATCGCGTCGACGGTCGTGATCCCGATGGTCAGGATGTCACTCATGGGCCGGCACCTCAAACAGTGTGGCGTACGGGGGCTGCCCCTCGCCGGAGCTGACGGACGCTAAGGCTTTCAGGCCAGCCGCTTCGAGCCGCGGGAGCAGGCGATCATCGAGCCCCCTGGGCAGGCCGTAGCTTCTTCTGAGCCGCGTCAGCTCGTCCCAATGAAACAGCAGGTGCGTCGTGCCACGGTCGCGAAGCCAAAGCATCAACGCGTGGTCGTCCGTGATTCGCCGGGCCGCCTCACCCAGGGGGTGATGGTTGAACACCACGGCATACTCACAGGGCCGCCTGAAGTAGTAACTCCGGGCCTCCCCCACCAGCAGCACGTTCACCGGCCCTTCGAGGGCGTTGAC
>CAZEEJ010000009.1:0-1232 GCA_964511155.1 uncultured Planctomycetales bacterium
CAAGTGCCTTTCTTTTCCTTGCCCGCCCCGGCAGGGGCGGAGGGTGGCACGGGCTGGCACTCCGACCCGTGCGCGGCCCACGGGCCTGAGTACAAGCCCATACCGCTCCGCCGAGCACGCGCCTCCCGATCGGCACGCTCAGGGACAGCCGGCAACCGCCTGGTTCAGGTTGTTGCGCACCGCGACCAAGTCCAGGACGTTGACAGCTCCGTCGGCATTCACGTCGGCCCGGAAGGTGGCCTCCACCGCTTCCTGGTTCAGATTGTTGCGGACCGCGACTAAGTCCAAGACGTTGACGCTACCGTCGCCGTTCACGTCGCCGGCGGCCAGCCGTACGCAAAGTGCCGTCGGGGTCTCACAGGCGCCGTTGACCGCCATGAACTCGATCACCAGCGGCTCGTTGTTGGCCGCACCGGCCACGTCCACGGTGATCTTGTTGCCGCTGGCACTGGCCGACGGCGCTCCGCTGGAAGCGGTCGCACCGTCAACCGTCACGTCCATGTCATAGATAGCCTCAACCTTGACCGTCCCGCTGCGCGACTCGACCCGGCCGCCGGCCAGCAGATCGACGCCGAAGGGCCCGGCGCCGCCGTGGCTCCGCACCGACTCAGCCGACAACAGCACGGGAGGATCACTGCAGCCCGCACCGGAGGTGATCGTCAGGGCAACAGCGGTGGACGGCACCACCTGCCCGAAGTGGTCGACGATCAGTGGCTGGGAGACGATCAGGGTCAGCGGCTGCCCACCCCACCCCTCGGCGACCTTGACGGTAAATGTCACAACCGCGATACCATCCAACTCCGGGGGCGTCACGCTGCCCCACGTGAACCCTCCGATATCCGGACTCAGGGGATTCAACGGCCACGGAAGCGAGCTATTCGGTGTGACGGTGTACTCACCCAGGCCCTGGGGACCCCAAGTACGGGCGGTAACCGTCAGGACGTGACTCTCGCTCGCCAACAGCGTGCCGCCGAACGCATCGATATCTACTTCGACCCCCGCAAAAAGGACATCGACGGTCAGCGTACCGCCGGGGCTGGCCACTACTTGCGCGGCCCCGCCGACCTTCAGCTCGACCGTAGCACTCAAAGCCATTCCCGGACCAACCCACAGTACGGCAACCAACCATGCGCACTTCATTGTGAATCCTCCCCTGGGACCTTCCGGCGAACGCGGACCACCCGCCGGTTCTCTCCGCAAAACACACGATCCATTTGCACCGCTCGCCCCTC
>CAZEEJ010000009.1:1242-16107 GCA_964511155.1 uncultured Planctomycetales bacterium
CCTCGGCAAGCCGGTTCTCAAAGCGCACAACACCTCCGCACACTCAGACCTGATACACTATAGTATCCGCTCGCGCTCCGTCCGTCCAGCCCCCAGCCACATTCTGGCTTCGAGGGGGTCCACGACAGTTTGGGCGGCCTGTTAGGCCCAGTTGGTCGAGGCCGTTCCGTACGGAACCGTCCTGGCCAACCAAATTCAACAGACCGCACACTGTCACGCACCGCCTGCGGCTACTGCAACGGCCGTGCGCGCAAGGAAGCGGGCCCGGCAAAGCGCCGAGCCCGCTTCGTACTTCACTCGATCAGGTTTTCCTGGGAACCTCCGGCCTTACGGCTGGCGATCCCGGGCGTGTCGAGAACCTGACTCAGGCCCGACGACGACGCAGGAACAGACCGCCGAGGCCCAGCAGCAGCAGGCTGGCCGGCTCGGGGGTAATGGTCAGCGTGCCACCGGTGGTTCCCTGGTACGCCACGCCGACGGGGTCTGAGAGAATCGGTACCGCAAAATTCAGGAGAATCGGGCTGCCATCCCAGGACGGAGCAATCGTCATGCCCCATCTGGCCACCCGATTGGCGATGCTGGAACCCAAGTCCGCCGCGGGGATGTCCCAGTCGTACAGCATGCCAGCGTCCCGAAAGTCACCGGGGGCCAAGGCCCCTTGCGACACCCACGGACTGCCGGCGCTGGGCGGATTCGGCCCGGTTAAGTTCCAGGCAAGGGTCCCGCCATCACCAACGTACGAAGCGGGCCCACCCGCACGGGACACGACATTCAACAGGCCACCCTGGTTGGGCCTAAAGAAACCAGAATACGCGGCGACGGCCCCCGGGACATCCACGATGTTGACATCCACCAGAAGGGTCTGGCCGGGAACGGCGTCAAGCACCACATCCGATCCGCCGACAGTCAGAGTGATGGACGGGGCCGCCAAGGCCATGGCCGGGACAGCCAACAGAGCAGCTACTACCAATGCGATCCTCATTTGGACTCCTCCTCTCGCGCCTCCCGGGAGAAGTGGTACACCCTCTTCTCTCTCCGGTAAGACTTGTACTGGGACTTTCTCACTTTTTTTCCCCGCCGGCATTACAAACCGGCTGGGACCTTTGCGACTCGAACCGGACGAGAGATTGTAGGCTCCTTGACCCCTCTCGTCCAGCCTGCCGACCGTCTTTGCCGTATTTTTTCTACGGCCGACAGGCTCCACGGACGTTCGTGCCTCCTTTCCTTCCTTACGGGCAGGCCGCCGAAGTCTGGTTCAGGTTATTGCGGACCTGGACCAAGTCCAGGACGTTGATCGCGCCGTCCGCATTGACGTCCCTGCTAAAGTTGCCCGCATTCGGCACTGTGTTCAGGGCGTTACGGATCTGCACCAAGTCGAGCACGTTCGCGGTACCGTCGTCGTTGACGTCACCCTGGAGGAGCCGCACGCACAGCGAGGTCGCCGTCGAGCACTCGCCATCTTCGGCATTGAAGCTGACCACCAGCGGGGCGTTGGGGGTCGCACCGGTCACGTCCACGGTGATCTTGTTACCGGACGCGCTGGCCACGGGCGTTCCGCTGGAGGCGGTCGCACCGCTCACCGTCACGTCAATGTCATAGACAGCCTCGATCTTGACCGCACCGCTCCGCGGCTCGACCCGGTTGCCGCTCAGCAAGTCGACACCGAACGTGCCGGTACCGCCGTGCGTTCGCACGGACTGGGCCGTCTGGAGAACGGGATCCTGGCACGAAGGCCCGCTAACCTCGAACGAGATGGTGTCTTCGACCACGCCGTTGGGGGCCATGGCGAAGCGTCCGGTCGGCCCGAAGGTGCAGATCGGGTTATCGAAGGGATCGTGGCCGGGCAGGACGTTGTTGCCCACGCTGGCCCGCAGGACGAGCACGTAGATGCCGTTGAGGCCTCGCGTGTCAAGCTGGCCCTCGAAGACAGGCTGTTCGCCCAAGGCGATGCACTGATCGCTGTTGGCGAGCAGGCCGACGCCGCCGACGTTCTGACCACCGCCACCGCTGGGCTTGAACTCCTTGTAGCCGGCGCCCATGCCGACGAGGTAGCCTGGATCCACGTCGGCAGCGGCCGGCCGACCGTCGGCCGACGGATAGTGGAAGAAATCCACGAACGGGCCGCCGCTGGCGGGCGTATCGAACAGCCGGCCACCGCTGGCACCGTTACCGTTGACGTTGAACGCGATGGCGTAGGCCGCGTTGAGCAGCGGGCTCGCGCCGCCCTGGATGACGCAACGGATGCCGCGGCAGGCACCGTCATTGATGCTGCTGTACCAGCCGGCGCTGGTCGGCTGACCGTTGGCATCGAGCGTGGCCGCGCCGATGGCGGCCAGCGGGCCGGCCGCCGTGCCTTCACGCAGCTCGAGGTCGAACACCATGTTGGCCGCCCCACCCGGGAGCAGGCCGTCACCCAGCCCACCCGGATCCTCATGCGTGCCGGTCACCCGCACGAGTGCCGCCCAACTGACAATGTCGCCCGCGCTGTAGACTTGGCCGTCATCGTCCCCGTTGGGCGCCCGGTCGTACGGCGTGTACTCCCCGTTGTCCCAGTCGCCAACATTGTTGTTGCCGCCGAGCTCCAGCGTGTAGGTCATCTCGCTGGCGGCCCAAGACGGGGCTGCCACCAAGAGGGCTACGACTGCTGCGATCTTGAATGACCTTTTCATTCCGACCTCCTCTTCTTGTGTAACCTAAGATTTCCTTCTGACTTTCACCGGCCGGCCCCACCCAGTGAACCTGGCGGTGTTGCGTACCTGACAATGTGCCGCGCTGGTCGGTCGCGGCACGACGACTGATGGGAACAGCCACGACGATTTACTTTTACCCGATTGCGTGCGGAAGGTCAAGAGGGTGCTGACTTTCGCCCATCCTGATTCGGCCGCCCACCGGCAGCCACCTCGCCGCCTATTCCTCGCCATTACCCTGCGACCTGAATACTCATCTGCTCCGAGCGAAGCGCCATGTGTCGTGCGGTCGAAGGGCCTCTCATTTCGCTCCGTTCCCCCTGCCATTGCGACTCACACGCTCATTGTATCGCGGCGTCCCACGGACTGCAAGCGATTTTTCGTTTTTTGTCACTTTGAGTTGCGGTATCGGGCATCCCGACCGACCTCGGGGCGACCCGCGCCCGCCTCGACAAAAAAACCATAACCACTTGATCCGATTCAGGTTACGCCACATCAATCCTGGAATCATCCCGGATTGGCTCGGCGGCCCCATCGCCCGCCGACAGCGAAAAAAGCTCGGAGCGCCCCTTGTTAACCCCCTCCTTTCCCCGTGCAGCCGCCCGCCGTGGAGCGGGTTCGCGGATGCCGGCTTTGTAAACACCCAACTTCCTCCCCCGTAAACCAAGGACGTGTCTGCGGGCTCCGTCGCATCGCGCTTGCCGGCCGACCGCCCAGCCATGCTATATGGTACCCATTCGACAGCCGTAAGGCCAGCAGCAGGCACCTGAGAATCTGTAAATCACGTATTTTCATGGCCTTGCGGTTATCGGAAGTCCTGGCTCGACAATCGCCTCGCGTCCTGCGCGGCGCCGGTCAGGGCATACGCCACGTGCCGAGGACGGCTGGCCGAGCGGCTCCGGTGGCTTGCGGAAGGTTGGCCGGCACTCGATCCGCGCACGCCGCGGCCAACAGGGCAAAACTCAACGCCTCTTTGGCGTCCGCGGGGATGCCCAGCGCATCGATGGGTCGAATGGTCGCCCGGGGTAATTCCGCAGCCAGGGCGGCCATCAGGGCCGGGTTGCGTGCCCCGCCGCCCGCCACAATCAATTCGCAAACCGGCTGCGCCGCCGACGAAGCCCGTAGACTCGTTATAGAACTCTTAGGAACAGCGGCGCGATCCGGAGCGACGGTTTGCGAACGGCGGGCGCGAGGGTTGCCGGAGACGGGCGGGCGTTCGTTGAGGCGCCGGCAGGCATCGGCGATGGTTCGGGCAGTAAACGCGGTCGCGGTGGCGACCCAGTCTTCGGAGCGATCGCTGGCCGCCCGCAGGCGGGGCAGTTCCTGCTCGATGAACGGCCGGCCAAAGGTCTCGCGGCCGGTGGTACGCGGCAACCGTTGACGCAGGAACGGGTGGCTGAGCCAGGCGGCCAACACCTCCGGCAGGACACGGCCCCGACGGGCGAGGCGGCCGTCGCGGTCCATGAACGCGCGCCCGCCGGTGATCTCCGCCACTAGACCGTCGATGATCATGTTGCCCGGCCCGGTGTCGAAGGCGACGACTTCCTCGGCGGTGGCCCCGGGCGGCAACCAGGTCACGTTGCCGATGCCGCCGATGTTCTGGACGCCGCGGGCGATCGTCGGATGGCGGAAGAGTACCCAGTCGGTCCAGGGGACGAGGGGGGCTCCCTGTCCGCCGGCGGCGACGTCCGCCTGGCGAAACTCCGACACCGTCGGCAAACCGGTCCGCTCCGCAACTCGGGCCGCATCCCCTAGCTGGAGCGTCACGGTGCGGTATGCCCGGCGCCCGGGCAGGTGACAGACGGTCTGGCCCGCCAAGCCGATCAGGCAGGGCTGCAGCCGCTTGCCGAGTTGCCCGGCAGTGTCAATGGCGGCCACGGCGAATGCCTCGCCCAGATCGGCATGGAGGCGGGCGATCTCTTCCGTACTGGTGGCGGCGGGCGCCATGGCGGCCATGAGCCTGCGACGCAGATTGCGCGGGAAGTTGAAGTGGCGGTGGAGCACCAGGTGTGCCCGCATATCGCCCCCGCGCCCGCTGATCCGGACGCAGGCGGCGTCAATGCCGTCGCCACTGGTACCCGCCATGAGGCCCAGGACGAGGCGGGAGGTTCGTTCTCCTCGCGAAGAGGCAAGCGAGGTCGTGAGCTTGGATGGCATGCGGGGCATATTCTTGGGATCACATGTAGCGGCGAGGGGGGAAGTGGTCAAGGCTCGCCTCGCCGCGGTCGGGCCGCTATAGTGGGCCGCCCATGCGGACCGGGGGAGTACTGAGTGATGAGTGATGCGTGGTAGGATTGGTTGATAGACGGCGTAGGAATCTCATTATTGGAGAGCAGACAGAATGACCGAGATACGAGCGACGAACATCACCTGGCACGAAGGACACGTGGGCCGGGACGACCGACAGAAACTGCTGAAGCAGAAAGGGGCCACGGTTTGGTTCACCGGCTTGAGCGGCTGCGGCAAGAGCACGATCGCGTTCACCGTGGAGCACGCCCTGGTGGAACGTGGGCACCTGGCCTACGTGCTGGACGGGGACAACATCCGCCACGGCCTGAACAAGAACCTCGGGTTCTCGGCGACGGACCGCGAGGAAAACATCCGGCGAATCGGCGAGGTGACCAAGCTGTTCGCGGACGCGGGCGTGATCTCGCTGACCAGCTTCATCAGCCCGTACCGCAAGGACCGGGACCAGGCGCGCAAGATCCACGAGGAGGCGGGCCTGGCGTTCATCGAGGTCTTCGTCGAGGTGCCCATCGAGGAGTGCGAGAAGCGCGATCCGAAGGGGCTGTACAAGAAGGCCCGGGAAGCGCTGGCGGCGGGCAAGGGCATGGGCTTTACGGGGGTGGACGACCCGTACGAGGCCCCGACCTCGCCCGAGATCGTGATCCAGAACGCCAAGGTCACGCCCCAGGAGGCGGCGGCGCAGGTCATCAACTACCTGGAGTCGCAGGGCGTGCTGTGATTCCGTCGCGAAGCGGCAAGCCCGTTGCAGGGTCTGGCCGCGACGCGGCTTCGCGCAGGCGGCGGAGCTCGGACTGCACGCGGATCTCAAACTCGCGAGCCAATTGCTGCGGGGTCACCTGACCGGCGCGGGACAACACCAGGGTCAGGCGATCGAGGCCCCGGGCCAGGTCCCGCACCCGCGCGGGGAGGTCCCGGGCCAGGGGGCCGGGAACATAGACCCACCGCCCCGCCTCCCGGCGAAACCGAAGTTGAACCCGTGTTGCCTGCGCGCCGGTCTGCGCGGTGATGGTTCCCTGGCCGTCGTGTTCCTCCTCGCGGATAACCCGCAGATCGCGGGAAAACAGCTCGATCCATTCTTGCAGCGCTGCCAGGTCGAACAAACGCGGATCGACCGCGGGACAGGCAGTCAGGATTGCCTGCTGGGTACCTTGGTTGGCTGCCAGGAGCACATCGATCGCCAGTAACAGATCGAGAAGGCCCTCACGCGACTCGGGGGCGACGTAGGGCAACAGGGCCATGTATCCACCACGAGCGTGATGAGCGCGCAAGCATTCCAGGGTGGCGACCAGGGACGTGCCGGCCTGAGCACAGGCGGCGGGCGCGGCGGGCGACGGGTGAGATCGCTCGCAGGCACCGAGGCATAACGCGAGGCACATCGCCAGGGTGAGCGCTTGCAGGTTTTTGTCGCGAAGAGGCGGGGACGGGCGTGGGTTTGTTCGCGAATCGCTGCTGTGATTGAGCATCACGGTCCCGACGGCGGCACGCGAAAGTCTTTCTTGCCCGAGTGCACGACGGTTCCGTCGCGGCGCTCGAAGGAGACGGTCATGCGGATTTCCCTGCCCCCCAGGTCGAACTCGTCGCCCCAGACAAGCGGTACGCGCCCGTATCCCCACCCCATGGCGGTCTGCTTCTTGGCCCGGAAGGGCATGGCCTGATCCGGGCTCAGGCTCCACTGCTTGAGCAGCCTGGGGGGCTGACGCGCTTCTTTCGAGGAGTCCAGGAGATACAAGGTCGGCCGGATGACCCCATCGCCGAAAACCCCCATGTTATTGGGGCCGCCCAGGTAAAGGGCGTTGATCACGATGCCTTGCACGCGGGAGCGATCCGCAGTCCAGAGCCAGGGATTGTATGGCGTGTAGTAGGTCGCGATGGAAACCACGTTGGGTTCGAGGGGCATGCGGGCGACCTGATCGGGGGGGGGGGGCGGGGCCATCGGCTGCGGGACCGGTGGTCGGGCCGGGCGCGTTGCAGGCCGAAAACGCCAGGAGGGTCAGCAGGAGGGTGGGGCGCAGGCCTCGCAGGGATGCGGGAGTTTGACGCCACTGCGGGCTTCTTTGGGTGTCGCGCGAAGCCGCTAGCGGCGAAGGCCTTCCATCCTGCCTTGCGTTGAGCAGTTCCACGGCGACTCTCGACGTTGACTGGCTCATGGTCCTCCTGGTTCAACGGCGGCGGATCTAGCGGTCCTGCTTGGCGAGCGTGTCGCCGGGACCGTTCTGGATGGCGGACACCGGCGGGCCGTACTCTTCAACCTCGGGACCGAGAGGTTCCCCCTCGGCGGGGCGAGGCTTCTGCTCACCGGTCGGCTTCAGCATGTCGGCCGGCCCGAACTGGTCGTCGTCGGGCTTGACCTGCAAGCGCTGCATCAGCGGGTTGGTGCGAACGGTGTCCAACAGGCCGGTCTGGTCACGCACCTGAATGGAGAGCGTGCGGGCGTCCTCGGGGGTGCGCACGACGTGCGGCGTGAGGACGATGAGCAACTCGGTCTTGGTGCTCCGGCGGACGGTGGAGCGGAACAGGTTGCCGAGGACCGGCACGTCACCGGCCAGAGGCACCTTATTCTCGGAGTCGTTCTCGCGGCTGGTGATCAGCCCCCCGATCACGATGGTTTCGCCGTCCTTGACGGTGACGGTGGTCTCGGCGGAGCGCTGGGTGAAGATCGGCAGGTTGACACCCGAGGCGACGGCCACGCTGGAAGTGCCGATGCTGGAGATCTCGGGCCTGATGACCATGCTGACGTAACCGTCGGGGTTGACGATGGGCGTGACGGTGAGGATGACGCCGACGTCCTCGTAGGTGACGCTGGGGGTGACAACCCCGGCCGAGGAGACGGTGATGTCCTGGACCGTGGGCACGCGTTCGCCGACGGTGATGTTGGCCTCCTGGTTGTCCTGAACGAAGATCTGCGGTCGACTGAGGACTTCGACGCGGCCCTGGGTCTGAAGGGCGCGGAAGAGGAAGTTGAAGTCCTCGCCGGTGATGGAGAAGCTGATGCCGCCGAGGGGGCTTTCGCCGGTGGCCCCGATGTCCGTGCCGCCGATGAAGTCGAAGTTGCCGCCCTGCAGCGTTTCATTGGGGCCCATGGTGGCCTTTTCGCTGAAGAGCAGATCCTGGAGGGCGAACTCCATGCCCATCTCGAACTGATCGTTGAGGGTGACCTCGGCCATGAGGACCTGGATCATGACCTGGGCGGGAGCCCGGTCGAGCTCGTTGATCATGGTGACGACGCTGGCCTCCATCCTGGGGTTATAGCTGAGCAGAATGGTGTTGGAACCTTCGCCGGCGTCCTGAATGGTGACCTGTCGCTGGAGCTGGCGCATGGCGGCCGCACCCTCGGAGGCCCGTTCGAGGGCCTGGGATTCCTCGTCGAAGTAGGCTCGCATGGTCTCGGCGATCTGATCGGCGGGCCGGTTACGGACCTGCACCACGCGGACGACGCGCTCCTCGATCTCCTGGTAATCAAGCTGGAGCACGAGGCGTTCGACGATCTTCAGGTAGGACGCGCTGCCCGCGGCGATGAGCGAGTTGGTGCGTTCGTCCACGGAGAAAGCCACCTCGACGACCGAGGCATCGGTCCCGCTGGGAGCGCCGCCCTCGCCACCGGCGAACACGAGCTGCCGCCGTTCCTGGTCGCTGCCGCTGGGTTTGAACAGCTCGTCAAGCAGGTTCTTCATTTCGCCGGCGTCGGCGTTGCGCAGGGGGAAGACCTGAATCGTAGAGGTAACCGGCTCGATGCGGTCGAGCATCTCGATGAGCATCTGCATCATGTCGATGTGCTCCTCGGGAGCCAGGACCATAAGGGCGTTGGTGTTCTTATCGGGGGCGATGGTGATGTCCTGGTGGACGAGGCTGCGCATGACCTCGCGGCCGCTGGCGGAATCCAGGGCGGGGAAGCGAATGATCATCTGCCGGGCCTGGTCGGCGCTGGAACTGCCGCCGGCGTCCTGGAAGAACTTGGTGAGCAGCTCGGAGAGATCCTCCGCCTTCGCGTTATTGAGCCGGAAGACGCGCAGACCCAACTCCGACTTGGCTCTGCTGTTGTCCAGCTTGTCGATAATGGAGCGGATGTTGACCATGAGGTCGGGGGCGGCCCAGACCAACAGGGCGTTGGTGCGTTCCTCGGCCTCGACGGCGAACCCGCCCTTGCGCTCCCCCTGCTGCTGCTCGATCATCCGGGTCAGCATGTCGGCGACGGGCTCGGCCCGAGCCTCGCGGAGGGAGATAACCTCCATCTGCTCGGCGATGGGCGACCGCCGGTCCAGCAGGTCGACCAGATGCCTGACCGTCTGGTGGTCCTCCTCCGAGGCGGTGACGATCAGGCTGTTCGAGCCGTCGTCGGGGATGATGAAGATGGGGGTGCGTTTGCCGGCCTGTTCCTGGGTGGCACGCTTCTCAAACAGCTCCGTCACGACCGGTTCGAGCCGCGAGGCCGGCGCTTCCTTGAGCGGATAGATGCGGAAGGCGTAGGCGGCACTGCTCGCAGCCACGTCCAGGCGCGGCACCAGTTCCTCGGCGCGCTTGAGGGCGAACCGGGCCCCGGTCACGATCAGCGTCCGTGTCCGCGGGTCGGCGATCACCTGGGCCTCGAGCTGGTCGCGCTGATCGGTGGTCATGCTGGCCCGCAGACCCTCGAACATGCGTTCGAGCATGTCCGCGAGGTTGACCACATCGGCGTGCTGGATCTGGAAGAAGCGCGCTCCGGCCGGCAGGTCGGGAACGTCCTCCCGGTCGATCTGGGCGAGCAGGGCCTCAACGATGGCCAGGTTCTGGGGGCTGGCGCTGACAATCAGCGAACTGCTCCGCAGGTCGGGCACGATGGTCACCTTGGTGGCCGACTCCGGCAGGTTCCGCGTATCGCCCGACCCGATGTACAGCCCTTTTTCGAAAACCTCGCGAAGCAGGTCGGCAGCCTTGCTGATGTCGTTGTGCCGCACGACGAACGTGCGGAACACACCGTCCACCACCGGCGGCACGTCCAGCTTGGCCACCAAGTTCGAAATCTCCTCGAAGTTGGACCGCGACGAGGCCACCAGCATGGTGCGGGTCAGCGGATCCTCGGCGATGGCGATGCGATCCGAAGGCTGTTCCTCCTGCCCGCTGGCGAGACTCATCTTCAGCCGCTCGTCCCACAACGTGCGGATGATCTCGGACACCTTGGCGACATCGTTGTTCTCGATGGTGATGAGGCGGATGTCGGCCATGGGGGCCAGTTTCTGGTCTTCGAGCCGCGTCACCAGGGCCTCGATGGCCTCGAAGTCCTCCTGGTTGGAGGCGATGATCAGCGAGTTGCTGCGTGTATCGGTGACGATGACCGGTTTGTCCTCCGGCAACCCGCCCTCGCGTCGCTGCTCGGCCCGGCGCTCCCACAGGTCGCGGACCTTGTCCGCCAGATCGGTGGCCGTCAGGTTATGCAGGTTGACGATGCGGATCTGGCCCAGCCAGTCGTCCTCCACGCCGTCCAACTGGCCGGCCAGGGCCTCGATTTCCTTGAAGTTCTCCTCGCGGGCCACCACGATCAGGCTGTTGGTCCGCACGTCGGGAATGATCAGCGTGCGTTCGCGTTCCGCGGCGGCGGGGCTGAGCACCTGGTCGGCGATCTTCTGCTGCTGATCGGCGATCTTCTGGACGACGTCGGAGATGGCCTGGACGTCGGCGTGTTCGAGCCGGATGATGCGCGGAGAGTACCCGCCGGCCGTCTGGGGCACGTCGACCGTCTTGACGATCTGCTGCACGAGGAGAAGCTGCTCGGCCCGGCCGGAGACGATCAGGGTATTCGTCCGCTTGTCGCCGGAGAGGCCCACATTATACGCCAGAGCCTCGCCGGTCAGGCCGGTGGGGATCCGCCCGGCCACGGTGCGACCGGGCTGCTCCGGCAGCCGTTTGCCCTGCTCGAAAATGTCCTTCAGGCTGGTCAACAGCATGTCTACGTCGGCGTGTTCGAGTGGGAAGATGCGAACGACCATCTCGTCGGCCAGGGGTACGGAGTCCAACAGGCGGATGATCTCGCCCATCGGGTCGAGGTTCTTCTCCACCGTGGCCACGATGATGGCGTTGGTACCCGGCTCAGGAAAGAGCTTGATGGGCTTGTCGAGATCCAGATCACTGAGGGGCTTCGTGGTGCCGTCGGGCGATTTGACCAGCACTTGCAGCCGCCGGATCTGCTCCTTCATCGCCTGGGCCGCATCCGCGTCCGTCTGCAGCATGTTGTTCAGGGCGTCCGCGAGGTCCTTGGCCACCGCCCGCTGCAAGGGGTAGATGGCCATCTTGACCACCGCGCCGCTCTCGGCGGTGACCTCAACGTCGATCAGTTCGATCATCCGCTTGATGACTTCCATGTCGGCCTGCGGTGCGGAGATGAGCAGCATGTTGGTCCGCACGTCGGCCTGGATGGTGAACAGGTCGCGGCTGATGTTGCGCTGCGTCTGCAGACTCTTGATCATGCTCTTGAGCGTCTGCTCGGCCTCGGCGGCCTTGATGTGCTTGAGCGGGATGGGCTCGAACTGCACCTCGCCGCCGAGGGCCGGCTGGTCCAGTTGCTCGATGATCCCGGCAATCGTCTCCATGTTGGCTTCGGTGGCGGCGACCATGAGCATGTTGGCCCGCGGCTCGGGGATGACCGCGATGCGATCCTCGGGGCGAAGTTGCCCGGTAGTGGGCCGCTTGGCCGCCGTCCAGAACTGCTCGATCTGACGGGCCAGGTCCGCGGCGCTGCCCGACTTGAGCTGGAAGAGCCGGAAAGTCGGCTGGTAGAGCGGGGCGCTGTCCATCATCTCGATGAACGCGCCGAGAATGGCCAGGTCCTTCTCGTCGCCGTACAGCACGATGGTGCCGTCGGAGGTGACTTCGACGTCCACCGGGTTGCCCGACAGATCGCCGATGGTGGCGACGTTGACCGGCGGCTCATTGCTGGCCTCGAGCGCCCCGCGCAGGCGAGCCAAAGCGTCCTCGGTAGCCACGGGTGGCGTAACCGGCTCGGCCGGGGTCACCTGCGCCGCAGTGGGAGCATCCGCCGGTTTGGTGGCGGGTTGATCCGCAGCCAGGGGAGCCTGCCCCACAACTGCCGCCATGGTCATCATCCAGACTGCCAACATCGAACGTACTCCTGCTCACCCTCAGACCCTGCCCGCGGCCGTCCTGGCCTTGGGGCCGTCTTCGCCGTCACCTTCGCGGCGGCCTGCCACCCACCATTGCACCGGCGAGACGCCGGTGCCACACCGCCGTGTGCCACTGCTCTTTGAGCAGTGTCTCGGGGGCACAAGCATTCCTCGCGTCCCCGGCCGCCACGGGGGGCGGCCGCTACCGGATGCCGCATCCATCGCCCGCTGCATTTTCTTCGACACTGCTGCGCCTCGCAGTGCACCCTCCCGCCTGGGGACCTTCGTCAGCCATACTGCCGGGGCCGCACCCCACGTACCAGTACTGAAAACCACGCTCGCCGCTCCCAGTACTGAAAGCGGTCAGCGGTACCGGCCACCGCCGGTCCTCTGGTTCGCACCGCCGCTCTGCTGCTCGATCAGTTGCTCCAGCACGCGTTTCATGTCGGCGGCGGGGATGTTGCGCACCGGGATCACCTTGGCGCTCATCGAGCCGCTGGGCTTCATCTCCTTGAGCCGGTCCACCAGTTGCCGCACGGTGTTGAACATCTCTGGAGAACCGGCCACGAGCAACGCGGGGACGCGCTCGTCGACGCCGATCGCCAACTGGGCAGGCCGATACCCGGGTTGCTGCCGCGCCTTGGCCTGTTCGCCGGCATTGACGGTACGCTCGATCTCCTGGGCCAACTGCCGCACGTTCACCCCGCGGTCCACCTGGATGACCTCCATCCCGGTCGGACCGACCGGTTCGGTATCGAGCTTGGCGGTCATCTCGGCAATCAGGTTGTAATCGACCTTGCGGGCTTTGACAATCAGCGAGTTCGTCGTGTCATCCGCGAGGATAAGCGGAACGGCTTCGGTCGCGCCGCGTCCGGTACGCGTTCTGGCCGGCTCGGTGAACATGCGGCTCAGCGTCGTGGCCAACTGGGCGGCCGAGGTGTTCTTCACCGGGATGATCTGCGGCGCCCCGGTCGCGCCCTCCACCTCGTGATCCAACCCCTGGACGATCCGCTGCACGCGGTCGATCTGGGCGGTCGATCCGCTAACCATCAACGTGTTCATCGAGGCCGACGCCTGGATGCGTACGTCCCCGACGAGGGCTGCCCCCGGCTGACCCGCGCGGGCCCCCGGCTTGCGCAGGTACTCGGTGAGAATGGTCTGCGTCTCCGTCGCGTCGATGAACTCCAGCGGGATGACGCGCAGCTCGTCGGTGCTCTGCTCGTCGAGGGGTTTATCCAACTCGGCGACCAGTTCGCGGATACCGTTGAGGTCCTCCACGGCGGCGGAAACCACAAGAGCGTTGGCGTTGGTGTCGGCAGCGACGGTCGGGGCCTGCACGCCCGGCCTCGGCCGCTGAGCCCGCAACGTCACCGTCAGCACCTGGACCAGCTCGTCGGCCCGGGCATTGGTCAGGCGGATGATCTCCTGCGTCGGGGTGTTGCCGGATTCGCGATCCAGATCCTCGATCAGCTTGAGCACATCGGGCAGTTCCGCCTCGGTGCAGGTGACCACGATCTTGCTAGAGCCGGGCGACGCCGTGAACACCGCCGGCGTGCGGTTGTCCCGCGTCTTGGGCATCGCGTTGTTGTAAACGGTGGTCAACGTCTGGGCGATCTCCGTGGCCTCGCCGAAGTTGATCTCGATCGGGAAGTTGCGACGGCTCGAGATGCCCGAGATGTCGATCTCGGCCAGCAGAGCCTCGATGGTCGCGTGGTTCTCAGGCGACGCGGTCACCACCAGCGTGCCCGTCGCCGTCTCGGTCACCGCCGAGACCTGCTCCCGCAATCCCATCGCCTTGTTGCTTTCAAACCTCGCTTTCACAATGTTCATCACCGAGTTCAAATCCGCATACCGGACAGGGTACGGCTTGACGATGCGCTCGTCTTCCCTGGCCATCGGAACATCCAGCTCGGCAATCAGAGCCTTCATCTCCTCGAGATCCTTGGGACTGGCGGTAACCAGCAATGTGTTGGCGGCATCGTTGGCCGTCACCGTCACCGGAAGCGTTCCGGTACGGCGGTCGACTCGTTTACTCGCCCGGATCATATCGTTGAGCGTCTTGGCCAAGTTCGACGCCAGCACATTCTCAACACGAACGGGCGTGGGCACCTTCAGGTTGACGTTGGCGATGTCGCTCTTGTCGAGCTCGGAAACGATCTGCTGGACGGCCGCGTGATTCTCCGGCGAGGCGGTCACGAGCAGCGTGTTGTTGACGTAGTCCGGGGTGAGGGTGACTTGATCCTGCACCGGTCGCCGAGCGTTGTCCGCAAACCGAGCGGTGATCGCCGTGGTCACGGAGCCGAGGTCCGCGAACTGCAGCGGATAAGGCCGCACCGAACGTTCTTCATCCGTCGCCGGCGGGAGGTCCAACTGGGCAATCAGCTCCTCTGCCTCCTTCATGTCCCGCTCGTTGGCGGTGACGATCAGGGAGTTGGACAAATCGTCAGCCATCACCGTGATCGGGAACATGCCTGTCGTGCGATCGCGGCGCTTGCTCCGCTGGATCATGCTGGTCATCGTAGCGGCCACGTCCGAGGCCTTGGCGTGGGCCAGCTTGACCTTCTTGGGCACCATCGCCCGCCCCACGTTGCTCACGTCGAGTTCCCCGATGATCTCCGCCACCCGAGCATGGTTGGCTTCTGACGCGGTGACCATCAACGCGTAGTTGGCATGATCCGCGGTCAGGCTCACCTGATCCTGGATCGGTCGGCGGGCATTGTCGGAGAACCGTGCGGTCACCGCCTGAATCACCGAACCGAGATCCGCGAACTGCAGGGGATAAGAGCGCACCGAACGTTCTTCATCCGTCGCCGGCGGGAGGTCCAACTGGGCAATCAGCT
>CAZEEJ010000009.1:16207-53621 GCA_964511155.1 uncultured Planctomycetales bacterium
CGTGATCGGGAACATGCCTGTCGTGCGATCGCGGCGCTTGCTCCGCTGGATCATGGTGGTCATGGTCGCGGCCACGTCCGAGGCCTTGGCGTTAGCCAGCTTGACCGTCTTGGGCAGCACCGTCCGCTGCACATTGCTGACATCCAGCTCCTTGATAATGGTCGCCACCTTCTCCTGATTGGCCTGCGAGGCGGTGATCATCAACTTGCTATTCACGTGATCCGGCGTGATCACTACCTGGTCCTGGACGGGTCGGCGAGCGTTGTCCTTGAAGTGAAGGTTGATCGCTTGCACCGCCGAGGTCAGATCGGCGAACTGGATATCGTACGGCCGAATCACCCGTTGCTCTTCCGTGGGCGGCTCGACGTCGAACTGCTGAATCAAGGCCTTCATCTCCTCCATATCCTTGGCCGAGTTAGCGGCCAGGAGGAGCGTGTTGGAGGTATCATCGGCGGTGACATTCACTGGGTAGGTACCCGTGGTGCGGTCCCGCCGTTTGGATCGGGCGATCATGTCGGTCAGCATCTTGGCTACGTCGGAGGCCCGGGCGTTCTCCAGCCGGATGGTTTCCGGTGTGGGCACCGCCGTGGCCGCGTCGCTGCGGTCGATCTGGGCGAGGAGGGCCAGGATCTGCTCCATGTCGTCAGCGGGGGCCTTGATGATCACGGACTGCGTGCCGTACTCCGGGGCGATGGTCACCTGCTCGGCGGCCGGGGCTCGCGGGCCCTTGCTAAACGTCGTCGTCAGGGCCTGGGCGGTATAGCCCAGGTCGGCAAACTTGACGGGCACAACCCGAGTCTGTTGACCGCGGTCCGTCACCCCCTCAACGTCCAGCGTTTCCAGCAGCGAGTCGATCACCGCCTTGTTGGTCTCCGTACAGGTGACCAGCAGCATGCGGGTGGAGGGCTCCGGCAGGATGGAGATCGTCGTCTCCGCCGCCGGCCGGCTGGTATCCCCCGCCTTGGCCAGGGCGGCAAACCGCTGGGTGAACAGGCTGTTCAGCGTGGTCGCCAGTTCCTCCACCTTCGCATACTTCACAGGGATCTGGTAGTCGTTGACCGTAATCGCGGGCGGCGGGCTGGGCACATAGCCTTCCAGGGGGTCGATCACGTTGGCCTTGATCTGTTCGATCTGGGCCTTGGTACCGGTCACATAGACCACGTTGGCGGTGGGTTCGGCGGCGGCCCGGGGAGCCTGGGCCCCGCCATGCCAGACCTTCCCGCCGTAGAGCGTGCCGATCGTGGCGGCCACCGAGCTGGCGTTGCCCTTGATCAGCGGGAACATCTGCGTGGCGATGGCGGTCGCGTCGGACGGCGTCCGGTCCAGGTCGACCAGCACCTTCTCGACCATCATAAAGACGGCCGGCGTCCCCGCCACGATCAGCGAGTTCGTCCGCTCGTCGGCACTGACCGCGAACACGTCGGTCATCGCCCCGCGGCCCATCTGCTGCATGATCTGGAGCATCATCTCCTTGAAGCGGGCCAGCACGTCGGAAGCCGCCGCGTGTTCCAGTTTGAACACGCGAATGTCGCTGGTCGTGGTCTGGTCGAGCAACTCGGACGCCTTCTTGATTTCCTCGAAGAGCTCCGGTGGCGCGGTGACGAACAGGATCTTGCTGGAATCATCGCCGATGACGTTGACCTGCTGCCGGCCGCTCCGGGTGCCGCCGGTCCGGCCGCCGCCGAACATCTGTTGCAGCTTCTCCGCTACATTGGTTGCGGCCGCCACCCGCAGTTGGATCTGCCGGGGCGTGGCCCGTTCGCCGACCATCTGGTCCAGTGACTTGATCTGGGCCTCGATGCTCTTCTGCTGGGTATCCGGTGCCCAGACCACGATGGTGTTGGTGTCCGTGTCCGCGGTGATGCGGATGGCCCGGCTGCCGGTGGCCTTGGCATCGTCGACGAAGATGGTGGTGAGCGTCTGGGCCATGGCCCGAGCGTCGCCGTGCTCGACCGTGTAGACCTGCACCAGCCGATCCAGGACCGGGGCGACGTCAAGCTCTTTGAGGATGGGTTCGACCTTCTCCATGTCCGGCGCCAGGGCCCGGATCACGAGAGAGTTGGTGCGTTCGTCGGCGGAGATGGAAATCGTGCCCATGCGGGCGGGGGTGATGCCCTCTTCGCCGCCGGGGCCGCGCGGAGCCCGTCCGCCCCCGGTCGGGCCGAACACCTTCTGGAGTTGTTCCGCCACCTTGACCGCATCGCCGTGCTCGAGGGGGAAGGTGCGGATCTGGGTGGGAATCTGCTGGTCCTCGAGCTTGGTGATGAGTTTTTCCACCAGGGTCATGCCGTCCGGCGGAGCGGAGACGATGATGCTGTTGGTCGTCGCGTCCGAGGTGATGGTGATGTCCTTGGCGGGGTTGAGCCGGACCGTCCCCGTGCCTTCGGTGCCGGGCGGCCCCTCGCTGACGATGGCCGCCTGCATCTCGAGCATCTGTTGTTCGAGTTCCTCAATCATGGCGTCGGCGCCCATCATGCCGGCCCCGCCGGGCTGCCGCCCGGTCGGAACGCGCGGCCGGGTCGTGCGCGTCCGCCGATCATCGATCTTGAGGATGGCTTTGATCGCTTGCTCGACCTCGTAAGCGTTCAACTGCTTGAGCTGGAAGATGCGGATGTCCACCGGCGGCCGGTCGGTCGGCCGGTCGATCTTGAGCAGCAGTTCGGCCACCAGGGGGAAGTCATCCTTGACCGCGCGGACCACCAGAGTCTGATCGCGGAGATTGGGGAAGACGCGGATGCGCTGCCCGCCCGCCAGAGCCTGGGCCTGTTCCTGTTCCTGCTTGGCTCGTTCCTCTTCTTCCTCGCGACGGCGTGCGCCGGCGGAACCTTCCTCATCCGGCTGACTGCGGTCCGTGGCCCCGGTCTGCCGGCCACCAGCGGGTTGCTGGGCGCCGGGTTGACGAGCGCCCGGTTGACGGGCGCCGGGTTGACGGGCGCCGGCCTGTCGTGCCTGGGCCTGATCGTTGAACATCTGCTCCAGGATCGTGGCCGCGATAGACACATCCAGGTAACGCATCCGGAACACGCGGATGTCGCTGGTGACCTCCGTTTCCATCTCTTCGAACTGCTTGATGACCGTATCGAACACGGTCTGGAGCCGTTCGAGATCCGAACTCGGGCCGACCACGTAGATCAGGCCCGTCTCCTCGTCGTACTTGACCTGGGTTTGGCCGGAGGCGAAGGCCTCCGCGGCGGCCTGCTGGACGGCCTGGCGAGCCTGGTCGGTGCGCGACGCGGCATCCAGGGGCTCACCGGCCTGATCCTCGATGACGGGCGGAGCCGCGGCGGGCGCGGCGGCGGGCGGCGACGTCGGTGTCGGTTCGACGACCGGTGCGGGCGCGGCAGCGGGCTGCGTCGCGGCGGCCGGTTGCGTTGCGGGCGGATTCGTGTCCGCGGCGGGCTGCGTCGCGGGCTTCTCCGCCACCGTGACGCGCGCGCCGGCGGCCCACTGCAGGGTTGCCAACTCATCTCGCAACGCGTTCAGCGCCCCGGTGGGCACGTACGGCGACGACTGGCCGTTGGTCAGCGGGTCGTCGTACCGGACCTCGTGCACCATCTCCAATGGGTTGCGTCGCCCCTGGAGCTGAGGGATCGCCTGCACGTCCAGCTTCTCGCGCAGCTCGGGCGTCGCCGACTGCGTGACCATCTGCACGACCTTGCCCGCGTTCCCACCCTTGACCTGCTTAACCATGAGCATGATCCGCGGCGGCGGCGGGTTCTCTTCCAGCGTCTGCAGCCACCGCTCGACTTCCTTGAAGTGCTCCGGCTTGCCGGTCACGATGACTTCATTGCTGTATGAGAAACTCTTGACATAAGGCGAGTCCCAGTACCCGAACCGGTCGATCAGGATGCGGTCCAGGTACTTGGCGACGTCGTCCGCCGAACCCCGTTCGATCTTGTACGATTTGGTGATGCTGTCCCGGGTTTGGTCGATTACCTCGCCTCGGCCTTCGACCCGGGCCAGTTCGGTCGGCTCGGCGAGCTTCTCTTTCATCTCGATGATCTGCTCGATCAGCGGAATCTTGTCGTACGGGGCGGAGACGATGATCCGCTTGCCGAAGGTATCCGACTGAATGACCACCGGAGACTCGCCGGAGGACCCGCTGCGCGACCGTCCCGAACTGCCGTAGCCGGTCAGGCTGCCGTAGCTGCTCGAACCGCTGGAGCTGGCCGCGCCGCTGACCATCTGCTCCAACGTGTTGACCACGTCGTAGACGTCGGCATGTTGGAGTTCGTAGACCTTGATGATCGGGCCGTCCGGACGGGCCTGGGCATCAAGCTGCCGGATGAGCTGCTCGGCCTCGTAGACCTTCTTCTCCGGGCCACGCAGAATGACCAGACCGCTCGCCTCCACCGCCGTCACCGTCAGGTTCTCCGACCCAGTGCCGGCACTGCTGCTGGAGCCGTAGGGCGACCAGCGGCTCGAGAAGCCCGAGCGGTAGAACGACGACCCGCCCCCGCCGCGCTGGTTGATCTGCTCCTCGACGATGCGGGCGATCTCCTCCGGCCGGGCGGTCTCGAGCTGCACGATCCGCATGGTGGACGGCTGGGCCGGTTGATCGAACTCGCGGACCAATTCCTCCACCAGCGGCATCAGCGACGCCGGCGCTGAGACCATCACCCGCCGCGCCGTCCGGTGGGCCACCACCTGCGGGCCGTCCTGGGCACCGTAGTAGCTGAACCGCCCCCCCCCACCACCGGACTGCTGGCGCATCTCCTGGAACTTGCCTTTGAGGATCGGATCGACCATCTCGGCCACGTCGCTCGGCTCGGCCTGCTGGATGTCGATGTGCCGGATGACCAGCGTCATGTCCTGCGACACCTGCGACTTGCTCATCTCCTCGATGGTCTTCTCGATCTCGGCCATCTTCTGCGATGGGGCGGAGACCATCAGCAGGTCGCTGCCGTAGCTGCCGATGAACTTCGGGCTGTCGGGCGAAGGCCCCCAGCTTCGGCGCCCGGTGGCGCTCACGGCGAACAGTTGCTCGAGGTTGCGGGCGATGCCCGCAGTACCCTGCGGATCGGTGGTGGTCAGTTTGTAGGTACGGATCTCGTGCTGCGTGGTCGGATTCACGTCGAGGGTGGCAATGAGACTCTCGATCTCGGCCATCTTGTCGGCCGGCGCAAGGATCACGAGGTTCCTGCCCACCTCAGACATGCGGATGCCGCCGGGCGTCGAAGAGCTGCTCGACCGGCTGTACCAACTGTACCGGCTGCCGCCACCGCCGCTGCTCTCGGACATGAACATCGACTGGATCGCCTGCTGGATATCGTCCGCGTCCGCATGCTCGATGGTGAACGTCTTGCGAACGAAGTTCTTGGCCTCGTACTCCTGATCCATCTGCCGGGCGAACTCCTCGGCCTTTTTGAAGTCCTCCTCGCTGGAGGTGATCAGGATGCGATTGCTGACCGTCTCGGCGACGATCTGGACGGGCGGCTTCTCCGGCCCACCGCCCCCGCCGCGGAAGCTGAACGAGCCGTACGGGGAACGCCCCCCCGAGGTGCTCGGGAAGATCTCCTGCAGCTTCTGCACCACGTAGTCGACGTCCGCCCGCTCGACCTGAATGGTGCGCAGCTCGACCTGGTCCGATGGGCCGGGACGGTCCAACTCGGCAATCAGCGCGGCGACTTTCCCGTGCGTCTCGTCGTTGGCGGATACGATCACCGTGTTCGACTGCGGCTCGTACTGGAACGACGGGCCCGAAGAGGCCCCGGCCCCGTAGCTGCGCGGCCCCCAGCGCGACGTGGACCCGCCGAAGGATTGCGACAGGATCGAGGTGAGCGCCGAGGCGCTGGCGTACTGCAGCCGGTAGGGCTTGGTCGTGGCGGCGACCTCACTGCTTTCGTCCACCTCGCGGATGAGGCGCTCGATATCCGGCCACATCTGCTCACGACTGAGCACGATGAGCATCTTGGAGTCATCGTCAGGGATAAACTTGGGCAGTTCGCTGCCGCCACTGCTGCCGTACGACGGCCGGTACATGCTGTAGCTTCGGCTGGACCCGCCGCCGCTGGAGCCGCCGAACCGGGTCTGCAACAGCGTACCGACGGTGGAGGGCGAGGCGTTCTTCATGTGCACGAGGTGCTCGACCGCGCCCGCCTCGGGATCCACGTCCAACTCGGCGATCAGGGCCTTGGCATCGGTAACGTCCTTGAGCTCGCCGGTGAGCACCAGCCCGCGGTCGCCGACGGCGTCCGGAACGGCGTTGAAGGCCTGCTGGCCGGCGCTGCCGGTGCTGCGGCCGGGCACGTAACCCGACCGGCCGGAGCGCCCCCCCAACGCCGTCGTCAGGATGGAGGCCATCGTCGTCGCACTGGCGTGCTGGAGCTTCACATACTGGTACTTGGACTCCTCGGCCGGCACGTCCAGGATCTCGATGAACCGCTTGATCTGGGCCATCTCGTCCGGCGGGGCCTTGACCAGGATCGACCGGATATGCAACACGGGCGTCAACTGCGCGAGCGAGCCGACGGTGACCATTCGCGGCGGTGGTGGCGGCGGCTGGGGCTGACCCGGCCGGGCGGCCGGCGCGGGCGGCTGCACCAGTTGCTGCTCGCCTAACATGGGCCGAATGATCTCCACCACCTCGTTCGGGTCGGCGTGCTTGAGCGGCAATATCTCGGTCTGTCCGCCTTCATTAGCCAGATCGATGTACTTTTCAAGGTACTCGGCGACCAGCTTGTGCTTGGCCGGCGTTGCCCGGACGAGCAGCCGATTGAGCCGCGAATCGGTGGTGATGTCCACGTTCTCGGCGCTCGAGCTGCCCGGATCAGGTGCCCCCGGCGTCGCTCCCGCGGGCTGACGCGGAGTACGCGGCGTTGTGGGCTGGGCCGCGCCAGCAATCGTCAAGCTGCTCCCCCCCATAGGAGGCAACATGGTTTCGAGCAGTCGCGAGGCATCCTCCGGCCCGGCGTACTTGAGCATGTAGACCCGCACTTCGCGCCCATCGCCACTGCCCACCACGTCGGCGTCCACGATGTAGTCGAGCTGCTGGTTCACGTAGTAGGCGAAGCCCTTGAGTTCGATGCGATTGCTGTCCGGGATGACCGTCGCCCGGGCGGTGTTCAACGGGACGAGGTCCACGGCCCGCTCGGCCAGCACGCGGGCGGACTCCTGCTTGGGCTCGTAACGCACCGTGACCAGCTCCCAGGCCGGCAAGTTCGCCGCCCGGTACGCCTCCAGCGAGCCGAACATCCGCGACGGCGGAATGTGCCGGTACCACTCGGTCAGCCGCCGGACCTCCAGATAGGCGTCGCGCTGCAGCACCCAGTAGTCCAGGTCCATGACCAGCAGGTTAAAGGTCAGCAGGGCCTCGTTGTAATCCATCAGCCGGGTAGACTGGAAGGTCATCGGCTTGGCGGACTTGAGGTCCACCAGGTTGAGGCCCTTCATGCTCAGGCCGCTCATCGTGGCCAGGTCGGCGAACATGCTCTCGACCGGGGTGTCCTTCCAGGAGAAGAAATAGGGCCGTTCCTCGGCGGGCAGGACCCACCACTTGGGATCGGCCTTGAGATCCGGCAGGCCGGTCCGCGGATCCCTGGTGGCGGCGTCCGCCGGCGCGTTCGAGCTGTCGTCGATGGGCGGCACCACCGCCGTCGCCGGCTGTGTGCCCGGGGTCGGAGTCGAGGTTCCGTTCGGCGACCGCGGAGTCGAACGACTGGTTCTCACCGGCGTCGCCGGCGTGGGTGCGGCCGGAGCGTCCGGCGGGGTCACATCCGGCATCGGTTCCGACACGTCAACCACCGGCGGCTGAACATCCGGCTGCGGTGGCGTTTCGGGTATCGAAGGTCTGCCGCGTACGGAGTGCGGCCGACCGGGGTCCCGCTCGATGTGGCTCGGCGGCTGCCCGACTTCACGATCCGGTTGGGCGCCCACCGGTGGCCGCCCGCCCGGACGATCCGGGGGCTCTGAGCGCACCGGAGCGGGCGGCGGCATCGGCTGATCGGGCTCGGTCGGCGGGGGGGGCGGAAGCTCATCGGGTTCACCCGGCGGCGGGACCTCGATCCCCTGCGCCGCAGCCTCATTCAACAGTGCCTCGATCTCCCGCAGATCCTCCTCGCTGACATCGGGCAGGCCGCTGGCATCCAACCGAATCCCGCCGGCCTGGGCCTCAGCAGCGGCGTCCTCCTCCGGTGAGGGTGTGTATTCCGCATTCGCGGCGTCGAACGGTGCGCCGGGCTCCCCTTCGGGATGCACGTCGTGACCGCTGGGCTCAGGTGCACCGGGTACCCGGCGATAGTCGGACGACGGCCGGCCGCGCCGACCATCAGGTCGCTCCCCGGGCGAACCGAAGCCATCGCGACGGCCACGCGGCGGCGGCGGAATCGCCTCGCCTCCCTCATCCGGGTCGGCCGGCTGCCCTACGTCCTCCTGGCTGACGTCCGGTTGTTGGGCCGCGTGCTCTTCCAGGAAATAGGGATCGGCCACCTGGCGATCAAGCTCCTCCAGGAGCTCCTCCGCGCTGACCTCCTCGGCCGGCTGCTCGGCCGGCGCGTCCTCGGCCGCATCCTGGGCCCAGCCGCGCTGCCACACCACCGCTGCCACACAAATGGCCAGCGGGAACATCCACCGCCGCCAGCCGTTCCTCGCCTTCATCCTGATCGCCATCGGTCCGGGCCTCCAACTAGCCCCTGAGTATGATTGCGGAGTATACCGCGAGCGCCGGTCAGCCCGGCCCCCGGTTTATACCCGCCATACGCGACTCCAGTTTCAGCAGATCGTTAAACACCAGCGGCTGCTCGCGTTCCGTCAGCGGCTGGCAATTCTGCAGCGGCTCACCGATCGGATGGAACCGCCGCTCGCCGTCCTTCTCCGTCACCGCGCCCTGCGGGTGTACAAAGATCAACATGCCACCGTACATTTCCTCACCGATCTCCCGGTGTTCCTCGACGCCTCCTCGCTGCCGGGGATCCTCGAGGACCACGATCTGCCCGCGCGGTGAACTCAACAGGCGTCCCACGATCATCTGGGCATCGCGCGGGGGTGGGGGCGGGGGTGGCGGCGGCTCCGGCGGCCGCTCCGCCTGCGTGGGCGGCGTGGGCGGCGCGGGGTCCCGCGGGGGTGGCGGAGGCGGCGGAGGCGGCTCGTAAGGCTGGAACATCTTCTTATCCAGCATGGGCTTATAGTCCGCTACACTGGCCAGCATGGTCCGCGGCACCGGTTGGCGGTTCTCCGGGCTCAAGGCCGCCACCTGGATCCACGACGGCTGGACCATCTGGTTGGGCGGCAGAATCAGCGTCTCGAGCCGGGCGGACATTTTCAAAAGCCCCTTGTCGGCCGCACTGGCCCGGGCCAGTTCCGCACCTTTGCGCACCTGCGCCACCGTCAGGTTCTTGATCCGCACGGCGAAAGGCTGACGGTGCAGCTCGAACATGAAACGGACCAGATCCTCCAGCTTGCCTTGGGCGGACACCGTGCCGTTGAGCACGCGGACGCCGTTGCGGCCCCAGGGAGCGGGCCGGCCGAGGTCCACACGCACCTCCCGCAATCGGGCCTGGTCGGTCAACTGGTACAACTCGTCGCGCAGGCGGGTCATCGCCTCGTTCACCTCCGTCGAGAGCGTCTGCGGGCCGATCTCCGCGACCCACCGCTGCTTGGCGTGCTCCGCCTGGGCCTTCTCGAGGGTGAGTTTGTTGAGGTTCTGGTTGAGGCGATCAACCTGCTTGCCGTAGTCCACCAAGGCGGCCCGGTACAACCCCACCACCGCGCGGCCGCCCACCAGCGCCAGCCCGGCCCCCAGCAGAATCATCATCATGCGTTCGCGTTTGTTCATGACGCCAGGGCCTCAACCTGAATGTGCACCGCGTCCTTCACGGGATAAGCCGAATCGCCGGGGTTCTGCCCGCGCGCCGCTCGGATCGCCTCCGCTCCCTTGCCCGGCTTGGCCGAAAAAATCGGTTTACCCTTCGCGTTCCGGATCTCCGTCACCGCCGCCACGATCCCCGTGGCCACCATCTCATCCTTGGCCACCAGGGTGATCTTGATCTCGCCCCGTTCGTTGAAGGTCGCGTCCTCGATGTAACAGTCCTGGCTCGTGGGGAACGCGTCGATGAGCAACTTGAGCTGGTCGATCCAGACGACGCTCTGTTTCTGCCAGGAATCGATGTCGGTCGTCTGTTTGAGCAGCTCGTCGCGCTGTGCTTTGTCTTGATTCTGGTAGCTCTGGACCGCCGTGAGGCGGGCGATCTCAAGCTTCTTGTTGTAGAGGGGGCGGTACGCGAGCACCCCGGCGGTGGCGACAAAGAGGGCGATGGTTGCCACGGCCAGCGGACGGCGACGACGCCGAACCCGCTCGACGGCCTCCGGCTCCTTGGGATGCAGGAAGTCGAAGTACTGCATCCCCTCACGCAGACTGCTGACCGCCAGCCCGATGGCCGCGCTGAACGGCGCCGCGGGCGTGTCCTTCGCCCGGCGCCAGCGGATCTCGGCGGGGGCGTCGTAGAGCCGCGTGGGAGCGCCGAACCGACTCTCGAACCGGTCGGCGACTTCCTGGTCCACGCCTTCCGTGCCGGCCAGAATAATGCGCTCGATCGTCGCCCCGGGCGCCGTCGCTCGATAGGCCTCGACCGTGCGGCTGACCTCGATCAACAAAGCGTCCATCGGACTGGGCCTCGGCAGCCCGTCGTCCACGAGGGGGATCGTGCCTTCGACGGCGGCATCCGGATCGGTGATGGGAGGTCGCGTCCGAGCCTTGAGCCCGCCGGGGGGAATGATGACCGAGGCGGCTCGCGAGTAGACCAGGCGGCCGTCGTGGAGGACGTTGATCTCCGTCATGGCGGGCCCGACGTCGACCATGAGCGTTCGCCCGCTGGCCACTTGCTCGCCATCCAGGCTCGCCACGTTGGCGTAGGGTCGCAGCCCAATCCGCTCGAGTTTCAGGCCGGCGCCGGCGATCCCCTGCCGATACCGGTCCACCACCGCCGACCGCACCGCCGCGACCCACACGTCGCACATCGTCCCCTTGGCCGGCTCCCCGCTGATCGCGAAGTCGATCACCGCCTGGTCCCGGGCAAACGGCAGATCCTTGGCCGCCTGCACCTGGACCATGGCCGCCATGTCCTCCACGCTTCCCGTGGGGAGCGACATGAGGTTGAGGGTCACGTCCTGCCGGGGCACATCCGCGACCGCGCGGCGGGTGCGGATGCGGCGTTCTGCCAGCGTCCGCCGAACGAAGTCACTCAGCGACGCCGGGTCGCGGACGTTGACTCCCTCGGCGATGCGCACCTGCACCGCCTGACGGATGCGCACGCTGTTGCGGCTCAGTGTCGCGTCCACCACGCGCAGCGAGCGCTCGTCCCAGTCGATGCAGACAATGTTCCGATCACCGATCATCGAACGCGAAACCCTCGCTTCTTTGGTCGTCCCACACCGGGAATCCCAGCCCCAGCGACGACACGTCGCGATAGTACTTGATCTGGGCCAGTTGCCCGCGCAGCTCGATCACCGCCTGAATCCGCGCCGCGGCCCCCACGTGGTCCGCGAACCCGATCGCGTCCACCTTGAACTGGATCGAACGCGTGGTCACCAGGTTGGAGACCAGGGCGAACTTCTCGGGCGGCAGCGCGCCGCTGGTCACCAGCCAGGCCGGCGTCATCTTGTCCTCGCCGCCCAGTTGCTGCTGCCGGCTGACGATGGCCTCCACGTCCGCCTCCGTCAAGCCGGGAATCGTTCGCAACACCGGCGCCGAAGCGGTATTCACATTGATCTGCCCGATCAGCACCGGCTGGTTCACCACGGTCAGCCGATCCATCAGCACGGCCATCTGTTCGGCACCGATGGGGTTGGGCAGGGGCTGGCCGCGATCCCGCTCCCGGTCGGCGTCACCGGATTCACCGGTGGGCGCCCCCTCGGCGGCTCGGCCACGCCCGCGATCCCGCCCCCGACCGGCCTCACCCGGCTCTCCGCCGGCCGCCCCCTCGGGGGCTCGGCCGCGCCCGCGATCCCGGGCTCCTCGGCCGCGGTCAGACGGCGGCGGCGGGGGCTCTTCAATCTCGTCCTCCACCGCACCCCGCTCCCACGGCGGCGCTGCCCCTCGCCCCGGCGCCCGATCACGCCCCTCATCATCCTCCGGGCGGTCGCGATCCCGGTTATTATCGGCCTCGCGATCCGTGTTGCGTGACCCCGTATCCCGGTCACCGCGGGTATTGCGGTCACCCGGCCGATCACGGTCACGGCCGGTGTCCCGTCCTCGATCCCGATTCTCCAGTTCCTCGATCTCGCGGTCCAGTTCGTCCAGATCGACATCCTCGTCGGACGGTTGCCCGTCCGGATCCAGTCGGCGGGACGGATCAGGGTCACCCTCCAGGGGTGACGCGTCCTCGTCCTCCTCAGTCACCCGGTTACGCAGGCGACGCTCGGCGGCGTACTGTTCCCAGAGCTCGTCGTAATTCGACGAGCCGTCCTCGTACACCTCCAGTCCGACGAGCTCCCCCACCGACCGGAACCGATAGCCGCGCTGCTGGGCCTCGCCGATGAACGCGATCACTTCCGGGCTCAGGTCCTCCACGATGTGGGCCGGCAGCCGGTCGGGGTCGGAGAACCGGAAAGCGTTGATGTTGATCCGGTATTTGTTGTCCAGCCCGGTGTTGAAGTCCCAGGAGTACACGGTGACGTAGGGCAGCAGGCCCCGATCCAGAATGCCGTCTCCGTTGTCGGGCGGAAACGCACCCTCCGGGCCGTCATCCTCGTTGTCGTCCAGGTACCCGTTACGATTATAGTCCTCGCCGAAGAGGATACGCCCGTTCCAGCCCTTGACCATCAACAACTCCTCGATGGTCTGGAGCGGGCGGTTCTTCGCCCGGTATCGCGGCTCGAGGGTCATGTAGTATTCACTCTCGGCCCCGAAAGGCGAGATGGGCACGTCGTCCGAGTCGCGCCAGTCGATGAGGCTGTCCGCCAGTTCCTCGACCTGGCTGTTCCCCAGATCAAGCTGCCGGCTCTGCGACAGGTGGTCAATGAGGGTCAGCAACTGCTCTCGCGTGGCCTGGTTGAGGTTCAAGCGGCTGGCTTCATCGGTCAGCCCGTAGCGGATCTTCGTGGTCTCTCCGACCGTCTCGCTGGCCACCAGGCTGAACCGCCACGCCTGCTGGCCCTCCACCTTCTCCTGATCCGCCAGACTCTCGGAGCCGCCGATCTTATCCGGTGCCCAGACGAGAATGCGACGGAAAGCGTTGGGGTTGTTGTGCCACTTCTCGACGTCGGCGCGTTCGGTGCGCAGGAGGAGGATGGCCCGTGACAGGCCCGCCTCCGCCGCGATCCGCGCCTGCTGCCGATCCATCATCGCCTGCACCGAGGCCAGATCGGCGTTCATCCAGTACGAGAAGCTCGCTCCCAGCAGTCCCAGGACGGCGATGATCACCAGGACCACGACCAGCAACATCCCGCGGCGGACGGGCGGCACGTGTCGAACCATCATCGCCCTCCTTCCTGGCGGCTCATGCTATCCGCGACGCCGTACTTGCGCGAGCTGAGCAGCGTCTGATCGGCCTGCACGATGGGCACCACGATGCTGAACCGGTCGCTGTAGTAGGTCTCCTCCTCCCGGCGTTCCTTGGTCAAACGCAGCTTCTCGAGGTCGAGCTCGTCATCCTCGGGCCGGACGCGCGTCCGGCCGATGGTAATGCGCACGGCCTGGGGCATGACGTAACCCTGGTCGTTGGGCCCCCGGGGTACCGCCGAACCCTTGCCCGCACCGCCGCCGCCCGCGCCAGCCAACAGATCACCCAGCTCACCAAGCCCCCCCGCCGCCTCACCTGCCGCGCCCGCTTCCGCCGGCGGCAACTCACCCTCGACCGGCTCGGCGGTGAACTGCCACCGATCACGCCAGTCGGCACCGTCGTAGTAGCGGAAGTCGATGTACTTGATCTCCGGGGCGACCAGCTCGCCCTCGGACTGCGGAGCCCTGGCCTGATCGACCTCCGGCTCCTCAGTCGGATTCTCCTCATCCGTCTGGACCACGAACGTCGGGTTCGGATCAAAGGTCCGCTGCTCCGTGCGCCACAGCCCGTGGCACAGCTTGACGCCCTCGTCGTCCTCCAACTCCTCGTCCCAGAGCAACTGGTAGGTGATCCGGCGAAGGTCGAGTTGCGCCGGCGGGAGCGTATCCCGCTGCGGGTCGTATTCGTCGAAGGCATAACGCTCGGGCATGGCCAGCCGGATGATGGTGATCTGCCGCTCGTCGCCGCTGAAGCCGATCCCGTCGCCGGGCACGATGTCCGTCGCGTGGCGAAGCTCGTCGGCGATGCGTTCGAGGATCGCCCGGTTCAATTTGGCGTCGCGGGAGGCCCGGCCGCCCTCGTCGCGGGCCTGCAGGACGGTCATATAGAACGCGAACACGCCGGACATCAGAACGATGGTCAGCGTCAGGGCGAGGATCGCTTCGAGCAGCGTGAAGCCCCGAGGGGGGGAAGTGAGAAGTGAGAAGTGAGAAGTGAGAACGCCGCATTCGCGACGATTGCTCGCCCCCTCATCATTCTCCATTCTCCATTCTCCATTCTCCGTTCGGCGCGCAGCGCCATGCACTCGCGGAGGCGTCAAGCCTTGTCGAGTCGTCAGGGCACCAGGATGGACCGCTCTCTTCGTCACCTGCGCTCCCTGGCGGGCGGCCCGCGTCGCTCCGAGCCACGATCATCCAGATCCTCGTCGCGGCGGGGGGCGGTATCCGCGTCGGCGTCGCGACGATCGGCTCCAGGGCGATTGGGGGTTCGCCCGGTAGCCCGGTCCGGCCCCCGGCCGCCGGCGGCATCGGGGCGACCAGTTCCCGGCCGGTCCCGGTCGGCGCCGCGGCCGGCGGCGCGATCGGCGGCCCGGTCGGCGGCGGTGCCGCGCGCACCGGGACCTCGTGGGGGTCCCCCGTCGGGCCCGCCCTCGCCCGGCGCACCTCGGCCGCGCCCTCGGGCTCCCGGCCCGCGACGGCCTTCACGCCCGCCCAGCAGATTCCCCGCCAAGAGCCCCGCCAGTTCATCTCCGCCCGTGACCCCCGCACCAAACATCATTTCCAGCAGGGATGCCAAAGCGAGGAAGTCCTCTTCCGGCAGCATGGATAGATCCCGCGGATCGAAACCGCTGGGGTCCGTGAGGTAGGTCAAAATGGATGTATCCAGGCCCATCTCGCTGAGGGTGGCGAGAAGCTTGCCGATGTCGCCGGCGGCTCCGCCCGCGCCGCCCGCGCCGCCCGCGCCGCCACCACCTTCACCGCCACCACCACCTTCGCCCCCCCCCGCACCGGCGGTCGGCCCAACCGGAGAACCGTCCCCCATGAAACCTTCAATATCTTCCGGGGAGAGACCGAAGTCCCGCTCGACGTTCACGTCGGCCGGCGTCGGGTAGAGCCGATAGGCGGTGCGGACGATCCGCGTGCCGTCGTCCTCGATGTCGATCTCCCTGGCCGGGTCATCAATCTGGTTCTCGACCTCGCCGTGGTTGAACCCGATTTGGAGGGTGATCATGTACAGGTCGTCGACGTCCGCGGGGTCCACGAGGATCCGCCAGGTATAGCCCGGTGCCTTGACCCCGAAGTCGCCCTTGAGTTCGTCGTCGGTGGGCTTGGGGCGGATGACGCCGGAGTCGAGCTCAGCCAGGATCGTATCGGTGAGCATGACCGCGCGCGTTCCACGATCGCAGCTCTCGGCGGCGTCCAGCCCGGCCCGGACCTGCAGGCCCACCAGCACCATGCCCATCAGCAGCAAGCCGAAGGAGATCACCACCTCCAGCAAAGCCGCTCCTCGTGCCAACGTGCGTGGACCGCGTGCCGTCATGGTCATGGCCTCCGACTCCGGCCGCCCTGAACCTCGCCGCCTTGTCGCGTGTGGACCTCGAGGATGTTGTCCTCGGTCAGCAGGTCGCCCTGCGTGAAGTCGATGTGCAGGATCGGCGAGGCCCCGCGCTCGTTCATCATCTCGACCTCCTCGACCCGCAACGCCCGCTGCATCCAGACCTGCCCGGTCCGGCCGTCCACGATGACGTTGAGAATCCGCGGGGCATGCTCCGACTCGACCTCGACATCATAGGGCAGATCCGTCAGCACAAACGTCACCCAGTCGCAGGTGCCGTCCAGATTGAGCGTCAGCGGCACGAACGACGCGATGCCCTCGGTGATGCTCGGGCCGGCGATCGGACTGTGCGGCGAGATTTCGAAGTTCGGTCGCCCGCCGAACACCGCCACGCACCGCGTCCCCGGCTGCAAGACCGCGTGCCGGCCCCACGGGGCGTCAAACCCCACGAACACGTCCGGGTTGCCCAGCGGATCCGACTGTTGGAGGATTTCGGGCTGCAAAGTCACGTCGGGGACGTCGATCTCCTTCTCGCCATAGCGGTCCAGCGGGTCCGCGGTGCCCGGAAACTGGATGCGGTACCGGCGTCCGTCCTGCATGGCCCTGGCGTGGGTCATGGTGATGAGCGATCGCAGGCGATCCGCCGATTCGATCAACGAGCGCCGCTGCATTTCCGGCCCGAGCTCGGGATAGAGGAAGGCGGCCAGCAATCCCAACAGGAGGATCACCAGGAGGACTTCGATCAGCGTGAACGCGCGCCTGGGCATGACCCGTGTCGCAATCGAAAGCCGATGGTGCCAGGGCCGTCTTCGGCCGCGGTCACGCACGTGACCTGCCGGACCGAGGCCTGATGTCAGCGAGCGGCGTCGGCTCCGCACGCTTCAGCCGCCACCAGGGGCCTCCCGCCACGCGGCCGGAGGCTCAGCCCTTCTTGTAGTTGGTGATGTCGTCATCGGTCCCGTCCTCTTTGTCCGGACCAACGCTCCACAGGTCGTAGCCTTCCTCGTTGGTATCGCCGGGGTACTTGTAATGCAGCTCATTGCCCCAGGGGTCCTTCAGCTTTTCCAACGAGTTGATATACGGCCCGTGCCACTTGGTGGCCGCGTCCTCGTCGCTGGGCTTCTCCACCAGTTCCTTGAGTTCCTCGGGAAAGTTGCCCATGTGCATGCGGAACAGATTCAACTGCGTGGCCAGGTGGCCGCCGTCATCCACCATCGTCTGGGCGATCTGGATCTCCGCCCCGCGCTGCGTGCCCATGAACGACGGCACGACGAACGCCGCCAGCAAGGCGATGATACCCACCACCAGCAGCACTTCCAGCAGCGTGAAACCGCGGCGACGACGACTCCGACTTCTCCTGCTCATCTTCGTTACTCCTTGCCTTGACCGGTGCAGCACCGGCATCAACCTGTATCGCACCGGACCTCGGCGAGCTCGGTCGAGCCGCGTCATCCGGCGTGGCACCGGCGTCAACTGGTGTGGCACCGGCGTCATCCGGTGTGGCACCGGCGTCTCGCCGGTGCCCGTCGGCCATAACGGGCCGACGCTACAGGGTTCCTCAACGCACTCCTGACCTTAGTGCCGCACGGCACTCATTCTCAGAATCGGGACCAGCAGGGCCACCGCAATGATCAGCACCAGACTGGCCATCACCATCAGCATCAGCGGCTCCAGCAGCCGCACGCCCAGGTCGATCTGCCGACCCGCCCGGGCCTCGTTCGAGTCGGCGATCTGCACCAGAACCGTCTCCAGGTTGTTGCTCTCCTCGGCCACGGCGATCATGTCCACGATGTCCGCCGGGAACAGCCCGCTGCTCCCCAGCCGCGCGGCCAGCGACTCGCCCCGCTGTACGCTCTCCGCCGCCTTGTCGATCTCCTCCGCCAGGATCTGGTTACCGGCCGAGTCCTTCGAGATCTTCAACGCCTGCAGGATCGGCACACCGTTGTGCAGCATCGTACCCAAGATCCGGCAAAAACGGCAGATGGCCACCATGGTAATGATCGCCCCCATCACCGGCATGGTGAGCTTGAGGCGATCCAGCCACCGCCGCCCTCCCTCGGTGCGCAAAAGCGGGACGAGCACCACCACGGCAATCACCGCCGCACCCAGGACGTACACGCCGCTGTTCTGCAGAAAGTCGCACACCGCGAACAGCGCCGTCGTGACCCAGGGTTTCTCCACCGCGTCCAGAAACATTCGGATCTTCGGCACGACGAAAACCATCAGGAAGGTCACCACCGTCACGCCGGCAAACAACAGAATGCACGGGTAGATCATCGACCCGATCAGCTTGTTCCGCAGCTCGTCCTGCTTCTCGGTGAAAATCGAGATGCGCATCAGCACGTCTTCCAGGAACCCGCCCTGTTCGCCGGCCCGGACCATGGCGATGGCCAACTCGTTGAAGGCGTTGGGATGCTTGGCCATGGCCTCGGCCAGCGGCTCGCCACCGGACACGTCGTTGTGCACGTCCCGCAGGATTTCCGCCAGCAGCGGGTTCGACGCCTGCCGGGCCAATACGTCCAGCGACCGCAGCACCGGAACGCCCGCCCGCAGCAAGTCCGCCAACTGACTATACAGCGTGGCGACCGTCCGAAGCTTCAGACGTTTCCGGCCCCCGGTCAGTGCGACGCGCGCCGCCTGGCTCCCCTCCGTGACCGTCACCGGGAACAGCGCCCGATCGTCCAGCATGCGCATGACCGCCTGCTGGCTCTCCGCCGTCAGCACGCCAGTGATCGTCTCGCCCGTGTTCGTCTTGGCTTTGTAGGTATACGTCGCCATCGTGAGCGCTCAACGCCGCCGCCCCGCGCGGCTCCAACCGGTGTGGCACCGGACCTCGGCGAGCTCGGTCGAGCCGCGTCCCGCCGGTGCAGCCCCGTCACCACCCCACCTCACCGCTTACTTTCACTCAGCACACAGACCCACTCCACCCGGCTCGTCAGCGGCGGGATGCTCAGGCAGGCTGGACTGGAACGTCCGCAACGCGATCCTCCCTGATCGGTCCCCAGGCGGTGCCTCAGGAGGCGTGCGGCCTCATGCCGCCGCTAGACTAAATGGCCCACCCGGTGAAATCAACCGCCCTCCCCACGAGGACCGGTCGGCCCACCACGGCCGGTCGAAGGCCCCCGAGCGTGCCTGGCGTATCTGCTCCCTTATACCCCCCTGCCCCGTGGACCGATGCAGCCCCCTGGCCGGATCACCAATCGGCCGACCAACGCCCCACGAGGACGTAAGGAATGCTGTCGGCGGCAGTTAGGGGAAGGCTAAAGGCTAAATGAAGGCTGAAGGCTGAAGGCTGAAGGGGACACGGGGGTCGGGGGTCGGCATTCGGGGATCGGGGATCGGGGATCGGGAATCGGGGGAGGGGGAAGCCCAGGGATAGCGTGCCCGCCGGGAACCGCCCGCATCACCAGGGCAACCTCTGCCGGGCCGGTTATCCCTGGGTTTGGGCGTCGTGGGCGGCGCGTAAAAAGCAAGCAGGCCGCGAGATCTCCCCAGACTCACGGCCCCTTGCAAACAATGGCTTGGTCAGCTCCCGGCACAAGTCCAACCGCGCCTCGTCTCCCCGGCAAGGCTCGCGAGTCGACCTCGCACCTCCGTTGAGCTGCCTCGCTCCACGGCTACGAATGATGCCGTTCAGCCCCACTGTTAGCATACGCCGTGCCACAATCTCGGACCCATCCCCACCGCGACATGCAACCTGCTGTGTATGTTGATGATACCGCTGTTACGAAGGGATCGGCTTTCCGCCGCCGGCCACACCAATGCGGAAACTTGCGCAATTCAGCCCGGCGGAGGGTGGGGAATTTTACCCAGTTCACCGGTTGCGCGTTCACGGTATGCAGTCCGGATCGGCAGGGATACGGGCACCGCTGAGGCAGTCGAGAAGGATCCTCACATCCACCGCATCCACATCGCCGTCGCCGTCGAGGTCGGCTGCATCGCAGCCCGGCTCCGTCGGAGCCGCGCCCGTCCCGCTGAGGCACGCCTGCAAGAAGGCGAAGTCGTCCAGGTCGCGATCACCGTCGCCGTGGAAGTCGCCCGGCAGGTGATTCTCCAGGAAAAGCTGAATACCGTTGAGGACGACCGTCTCGCCGGGGCTGCCGTCAATCCGAATGGGGACACTCACACCGCCAACGGTTGACGTCTGGGCCGCGATGTAGGTGTTGAAGGCGTCTTCAAGGTGACTGACCATGACCCCGATATCGAACAGGCCGTCGAATACCCACTCCGGGGAACCGTCCGCCCCGATGTCGATTGACGGATCTTCCAGATCGACGGAAGCGCCGACCACCCCGAGCGAAGCATGAAGTACGCGGAAGCCGGCCGGGACGTGCACCCACGTCTGTCCGCTCCCTCCTCCATCGAGTGTAATCGTCTGCTCGAAGGTTTCCGTCGCGGGATCGGGCCCTTCAAAGGTCACCACCGTCTCTTTGGCCTTCCTGACCAGGGCGACCACCGGCACGTGCAGATCGGCAGTCTCCAAACTGGACAGGGTTGCCACGCCGACGTACTTGCCACGAACCGCCTGCGGCCCAAGGTTCACCTCCCAGACCACGTCCCGTTGCTCGCCGGCCGGCAGGCCCTCGAATACCTGAAGCGGTTCCTCGGGCGGCGGCAACGTCGAAGCCCCACCCACAAGCTGGAGCGTACCCAAGGTCGCCCGCAGATCCGTCAACCGCTCTTGGCCCGACGCCTCCGCAACACGTATGAGGATCTCGTGCGTCTCCTCGCGGTCCGCGTCGATCACCACCGAGCCCGGGAAGGCGGTCATGACCGCTCCGGATACCTCCACCGGCTCGTAGAAGACCGACACGGGCACGCCCTCAGGCCCCGGCGTGAGCAGGGTAACCGCCAGCGTGTACGTTCCCTCGGCGACGGGATGGAGCACCCGCAGCGAGATGGGTCTATCCGCCATGTCGGTCGCGCTGCCGAGCATCTCGGCATACACAACGCCGTCGGCGGCGAGGAGCCCGAGCCGGGCACCGTCAGCGTCGGTCACGAGGGCCGCCAAGTCAGCATCGGGCGGGGCGAACACCCGCAGATCCACCGCATAGAGGCCCGCCTCCGGTACAAACGGCACCGCCAGTGTGGGTTCCTCCGCCGTCAGCACCGCTTCGCCGATCAACCCCGATCCGGTGGCGAGTTGCTGCAAGTCGCGAAGCGACAGCCGGCCGGCACCGCTGGCCGCGGGGGCCAGGTAGTCGGCCTCGGTCACGCGATCCGGCTGCGCTGTGTCGGTTTCCATTTCCACGGCGGCCCCTTGAATCGGCAGGCATAGCAGCGGGAAAACCATGCACTTGATGGTCTCGCCGAGTCCAAGCACATAGTAGGGTTTGACCACCTGGCCGGTCCGCCATGGGCCGCTGTGTGTCTCAGCGCTCAGGTAATGCGGCTTGAACTGGCTCAGAAAGTTCTTCGAATGACCCCTGAAGGTGGCGGACAACAATACTTGCTGACTGGGCTGGAGAGTCAGAGCCCCAGAGCTCGGGTGCACTTGGCAACTGGTGACCAAGCCACTGGAGCGGTGCCCCCAAAGCTCGCTGATGCCGACCGGAGACCAGAAACCGTAGTTGGTCACGCGGAAGTCCGACGCGGTGTTGCCGGTGTTGGTCAGCGCAACAGTCGCCCGCCCCTCGGCCATGTCCAGCCGAGGCAAGCCCCAGGTGAACATGTACTCATAGGTCGTGCCGAACAGATTGATGCTCGAAAGATTGAGATCCACGCTGAGGTGGGAAGCAAACTGGTTGCCACTTTTGAGGTACTTGGGCGACGCGGCTTCATCGTTAAGCAACGCCACGAAACTGTCAAAGAACTTGAAGGCTTGGGCGTTGTCCACCCCGGCCATGAAGTACGCGTGCTCAAAGGCGGACTCCATGTCCTCGACCACACCGATGCGAGCCCCGGTGACCAAGGCCTCTCCGACACCCGCTCCCAGCGAGACGATGGTACCGGCGGCACCGACGGCGGCGCCGACGGGGGCGCCAGGGCCTGTCGCAACGGTTGTAACCGTGCCTACAACTGTGGCCGCGTTCCCCGCCATCTGAATCACAGTGAAGACCTGCTTGGCGGCCAGCAGCCTGGCGTTCTGCTCCGAAAGCCCCAGGTAACGGTTTTCCGCCGAGGGCAGCGTCAGCCCGAAGACGCCATCCTGCGGCCGAGCCGGGTGCAGAAAGGCCGACGACACCGTCCCCGCTCGTTCCGCCTGCCGGACCAGATCACCGCGCAGGCGGCCGGCTACCGCTCGATTGAATCCGCTGGCTAACGAAGCCCCACCAGCCCCCGCCAGGAAGTTGCCTCGCGATTGGGCCAACGTGTCCCGGGCCGCCGTATGCAGACTCAGGGACTGATAGCCCCCGGCCGTTTCCGGGAAACTCCGGGACAAGGCCATCGACCTGAACTCACCGACCGCCTCGTCGTAGATGGCCTCAAGCTGGGGCAGTAAATAGAAATCCTTGTACATCCCCAGCGACTTCTGGACCAGGTCCAGACTCAGGTGCTTGTACGCGGTCTTCAGGAACGGAGTCAGGATTTCCTTGCGATTGAAGGCATACAAGCCCGCTTGCCCGAGCTTGTATCCGAACTGGGTCCAGCCGGCGACGAAAGCCGCGGCGGAGAACACGCTGGCCGCCCGGTCCAACTCGTCCACGAACAACTGGTCCTCCAGCATACCATCGGACCGTACCCGCCGGCTCAGCCGGGCCATGGTTTCCGCATTGCGATTCATCACCCTCAAGGCCGCCTGGTAGAGTGCATCCACGTCGCCATGCAACGCGGCGAGGGTATTAAGCGATTCCTGCGAGAGAAACAAATCGCGAGCGACTTCGGTAGTTCCGGCCGGCAGGCTGAACGAAGGACTGTAGTTGCCGAGGTAACCGTCCTTGGCCGCGACGAGAACGTACGAACCGCCGGGCGGCAGGTCGTTCCATTCGTAACCGCCGTCCCCCAGCGTCGTCAGCGGGCCTCGGGCAGGCGTCAACTCGGCCAGCAACACGGCCAGCGCGGGCACCACGCCGCCGTGGTACGTGTTGACCCGACTCCACAGCGCCTGGGCGGGGAAGAGGGCGACCCGTGCGTCTTCCAGGGCCGCGCCGTCCGGGGTATTCCGGATCATGCCGTGCACCCGAACCAACCCGCCGCCGACCGACAGGGACCCCAGCCCCCCGCCGGTTCGGCCCCACGGCGTCACCGCGTTGCTGATGACCGTGTATTGCCCAGGGGCCAGGCTGCCTACGTTGGTCACCGCGTACCAAGCACTCATTGCAGTGCTGTAGGTCAGGTCGCCGGAGGCCACCTCCGACTGGTTTGCATCGCGCAACGACCAAGTCACGGTGCCGGTGGTCACCGGTCCCAAATACGTATCCCGGATCACCGCTACGAGCAGCAGCGAGCTGTCGTCGGCCCGGTAGCTCTGGGCCTGAACAATGGTCACATCACCCAGGTTAGAGTCAAGGATAAACTCCGCCGAATCCGCCCAACCCCGTTGCACACGCCGAAGATCAAGGGCAAAGATCGAGCTGTCGTGGAAACCGCCCGTTCCGCCGGCGGGAAACGACAGGAGGTTCAACTCGAAGCTTGGCGAGTCGGCATAGGTGGTGTCAGCGTGGGCTGGGGAAGGCAGTAGGCAGAAGGCGAGAAGACAGGGCAGTAGGCAGTGGGCAGTAGGCAGTGGGACACGGGCAGTAGGCAGTGGGCAGTGGGGGATAGGCAGTGGGCAGTGGGGGATAGGCAGTGGGCAGTGGGCAGTAGGCAGTGGCGGACGGTTAGGGGCGTCGGATTGGTTATGCGTAGGGTGCATTAGGCTCGGCTCCTTGTCTTCGGTGTGGCGGGCGTTGCTTTCCCGTCTTCCAGGGTGCGGATCAGGGCGCTGAGCATGCGGGCGATCTCGTCGCCGGCGCTTGCCAGGTCGTTCAAGGTGGATTCGTCCACGTAGCCCAGGTTCCGGGCGATTTCCGTCTGCGTCTGGAGTTCATACAGCGAGCCGGAGGCCATCCGCAGGAAGCGGACGTAGTCGGTGGTCGAGTGGCGGCCGTAGCCTTCGGCGATATTGCTGGGAACGGACACGGCCGCGCGGCGCATCTGGGATGCCAGCGCATAGACCTCCTCCTTGGGAAACTGCTTCGACAGCCGATAAACCTCGGTCACCAGGGCCATCCCCCGCTGCCACACCCGCAGGTCACGAAATGTCCGTATCTCGTCGCTCATCACAACCCCCAGCCCCCTGCCTACTCCCCACTGCCCACTGCCCACTTCCCACTGCCCACTGCCCACTCCCCACTTCCCACTTCCCATCCCCCACTTCCTACTCCCTCTTCCCCTCCTTCTCCCCCTTAATCAGCCCCTCTTTCCTCATTTGCTCGACTCGCTCGGCGACGAGTCGTTGAAGCCCCGCGAATGTCTCGCCGGCCTCTTTCCATAGTTTGGCTCGGGCTTCCCGGACTTCTCGCACGACCGGGTCATCCGGCCAGGTTTGTTTCGGTTTCATGACCAGTCCTCCATGCCGAGGGTCAGCGGCGTCGTGACGATCGGCACGTGCAATCCGAGCCGCGCGTTCAAGACCCTTAGGTGTTTGACTTTGTTGGCGTTGGCCAAGTGTCGGCAGTTCCAAGTCAGCAGAAACTCAAAGCCGAGCATCGAAGCCAGGGCCAGATGAGCGGCGTCGCCCTGGGCATCTGCCGGCATCAGGTAATGTTCAATGTAGTAGGCGACCACGTCATCGATCCCGGCCGGCTCATCAACCAACGGGATGCCATCCAACAGGGCAAGCATCCGTCCCCGCTTGCCCCGCGGAGCCAGTTCCAGCTCCGCGAGCACGTAGTTCGAGGTGGCCGGTTCATAGCCGTCGCGGCATCGGGACCACCACTTGCGCGTGGCCTCTCGCCAAGCCATTGCCTCAGCGGTCCGCCGCGTCTCATAGTAGTAGCTCGGGATCGTCGTCTCGATGTACACCCTCGGCTTCATCACCACGCCACCTCGCTCCCCACTGCCCACTGCCTACTGCCCACTGCCTATCCCCCACTGCCTATCCCCCACTGCCTACTGCCCATTACTCAGAGCCCAGGACCAGACGGAACCCGACGTCGTTGGGCCGAGCGGACGGCGAGGTGTTGTTGCGGCACGAGGACTGGCAGTACGAGGCAGCGTAGAGCCACGAGCCGCCGCGAACCACACGATACTGGTTTACGGTATACCACGAATTCGTCCACTCCCACACGTTGCCACTCATGTCGTAACAGCCGTAGTAGCTCTTGGCGTCGTTGCGCCCGCCGGTACCGTTGAAGTAGCCGACCTCCCGTGTGCCAGATAAGCCGCAGGTTGAGCCGTTGTAGCTGGCCCAGTCACAGCTAATGCTGTCGCGTTGGAAACCGTAAGTCCAGTACTTCTCGGTCACCGGGTTCCATGCTGCCGCCTTCTCCCATTCCTCTTCGGTCGGCAAACGGTACGTCACGCCCTCCTGCTGGCTGCGCCAGGCGGCAAAGGCCGTCGCGTCATTCCAGCTTACCCAGCGGACCGGGTGGTTCTCCTTGCCCGGCACCACGCTGTAGTAGTAGTTTCCGGCAACGCCGTGACGCAGGATCTCGGTGTTGTCTGTCGTGTAATACGTACTGTTGGGGTCGGCATGGTTGAGAAACTGGCAGTAGAACTGGTTGGTCGTCTCGTACTTGTCGATCAGAAAGGTGTCGATGAAAATCGTCGGGTTGGCGTTCTGGTATCGGAACCAACCGGCCGGTACCAGCACCTTGGCCGCCGGACCTTTGCCGTCGTCCGCCCAGACGCGCACGCGGAAGCTGCCCACCTTCCCGGGGAAATCGTTGCCCGCGTCCCACACGATGAGCTTGTTGGCCCCGGGTATGACGTTGTAGCCAAAGTGCCCGCTGAACGTCCGGGCGGGCACCCGCCAGCTCGCTCCCCCATCGTCGCTGACCCCGACCCACACGGTGCAGGAGTCGCCGTCGGCATCGGCCAGGTGGTAGCGAATGTCCACCAGCTTCGAGTTGTCCCCCCGTTGACTGGCAGTGACATTGCTGACCACCGGCGCCGAGTTGGCCAGGACGGGGGCGGTCATGCAGAGGGCTACCGAGGCGGCCAAGGCGAACCGGGCCTTACCGATGACGTGTGACATGGCGTTTGCCTCCAGAGTGCCCGGCGGGTTGCCGGGCGCGGACCAGACTGTACGCAGCCGGACGGAAAGGGGCTGGCGACTCTACACTACTTTGCGGACAGTTGCCAGTTTACAGCAGCACGGGAAGCGGTGTCAAGGAGATTCTGTCTTTTTTCCCTCCCGGCCGTCGTTCTCCGGACCTTCTTGAACACGGAGTGAACAGAGGTAACGGAGATGGATTGGTCGTTTACCTGCTTGTCCACACATCTCTTACCGTACCACATCATCTCGCGTCCGATCATCGCGAGGCCACCCGGGGACTTGCGTCCCCGGCTCTTGCGTCCCCGGATCCCCGATCCCCGACTCCCGCTCGCACCCGGGGACTTGCGTCCCCGGCTCGCTGGCGTCCCCGGCTCTTGTGTCCCCGGATCCCCGACTCGCGAACCCCACTTGGCGCGCGGGCCGCGTTGACAGTGCGGGGGGGCGGTTCTAGGCTACCGGGCATGATCGTGCTGATCGATAACTATGACTCGTTCACGTACAACCTCGTGCAGCGGATCGGGGAGCTGGACCGGTCGCGGGTGATGAAGGTGTACCGGAACGACCAGGTGACGCTCGAGCGGATCGAGGCGGATCGGCCGGACCACGTGATCATCTCGCCGGGGCCGTGCACGCCACGGGAGGCGGGCATCAGCGTCGAGGTGGTGCGGCACTTTGCGGGGAAGGTGCCGATCCTGGGGGTCTGCCTGGGCCACCAGTCGATCGGGTTCGCCTTCGGGGCGGAGATCGTGCGGGCGGACCGGCTCATGCACGGCAAAACCAGCGAGATTCAACACGACGGGCGAACACTGTTCGATGGGGTGAGCAACCCGTTCACGGCCACTCGCTACCACTCCCTGGTCATTCGGCCGGAGACGCTCTCGGCGGACTTCGAGGTGACCGCGCGCACCACCGATGCCCCGGAAACGGAGATCATGGGCGTACGGCACAAGACCCTGCCCATCGAGGGCGTGCAGTTCCACCCCGAGAGCTTCCTCACCGACGAAGGCCCCAAGCTGCTGGCGAACTTTCTGAGGATTTAGGAGGTATTGGGCAGTGGGCAGTGGGCAGTGGGCGGGAGACAGGAAACAGAAAACAGAAGACAGAAGGAAGCGCCCACAGATCACACAGATGGACACAGATAGAAGACAACTTTTTCCTTTGCTTGCTCCTGTTCAAACGCGCCCTGCTCTACCCTCCGGTTGCGTAAGAGAGGGCACCACGGAGACACGGGGAGCACGGAGAAAAGCGTTTTCTGATGGCCCGCCAGGAGAAACACGGCAGCACCCCGGGTGCGATTCATAGATCCTCTTGACTCCGTAAGAATCTTAAATCTTCTCCGTGTCCCCCGTGTCTCCGTGGTGACGAATTTTGTAGCGACGGGGCCTACTCTCCGCATGTTTCCGAAGAACCTGCGAATTCTATCTGCGTCAATCTGTGTGATCTGTGGGCCGTTCTTCCTGGCCGTGTGATCTGTGGGCCCTTCTTCTTTCTCCGTTTCCTCCGTGCCTCCGTGGTGCGGTTCAATAGTGGGCGACGATTTCCTGGGGGGCGGTGAGGTTGCCGTCGAGGATGACCCATTCCTTGTCGGCGTCGAAGCGGTCGTAGGGTTGGCCGTTGACGGTGACGCGCTGGATGGGTTGCTGGCGCGGATGGCGGAAGCGCAGGTAGACGGTCTGCGGCGGGCGACGGCGCGGCGGATCGAACACGGCGCGGATGGCGGCGGTATCGGGGTCGGCACGAAGAGACAGGGACAGCGTGCCGAAGCGGGTGGCGGCGCGTTCGATGGCCACGTCGGTGGAGGTGGCCAACCATTCCCGCGGGATGGCCTGGCCGAGGTAGAGGTCGTCGCCGCGTTCGTTGATGAACATGAGGCGGAGCCAGTAGGTGGACTGGGCCTCGTCGGAGGTCTTGAAGTGTTTCCCGGCCGGGTAGCCGAGTTCGGGCAGTGAATGCTCGTTGCACATGCGGACTTCAGGGTAGAAGGCGGAGGCGAAGCCGTTGAAGTAGGCGCGGAGGAAGTGCTTGATCTCATCGCGCCAGAGGTAGGGCAGCGGCCCGTCGAGCAGGTTGGCCTGCATGGAGAACCCACCGCGTGAGAACCACCAGAGGTCGAAGGTGGGCAGGGCATAGCCGTAGCGGTCGGAGATGTAGAGGTTGTCCTCATAGTCTTCGAGGATCCAGCGGGTTTCGGGGGCGTCGGGCGGAAGCAAGCCGTAGGCGGGCAGGAACATGGCCCCTTCGAGCGTTTCGCGGAGCCAGCCGTGAGCCCGGCCGCGTTCGTAGAGGCGCGAGGGGATCTTGGGCACATAGGTGCCGTCGCGGAGGCGCACGACGGGGCAGAGGATGCGGGACTCGTCGATGCCGGCCATGAAGTCCTGGAAGTAGGCCCGGGCCTCGCGTTGGAGGCGCGGTCCCTCGGCGTGGCCGAAATCCGCGAGGGCGTCGGCGAGGGCCTGGAGCCCCCAGACCGAGGCGCTGTTGGTGGCCAGCCAATGCCAGTAATCGGTCACGTCTTCGAGCGAGCCTGTGGGCAGCCAGCCGTACTCCAGCGGCCGGGTACCGTCACCGTGGGGCTTCATCGTGGTGCGGCGCTGCTCGATGATCCAGTCGCAGGCCTTGACGAGTTGCGGGGCGGCGTTGGCCATCCACTCGCGGTCGCCGGTCATGAACCAGTGGTCGGCCATGCCATAGCAGACGTAGGGATGGTGCTTGTTGTAACCGCCGGTTTCGTGCCCGCCGGCGCCGTAAAACACGCCCTCGGCGGTGGTGTAGTTACCGGGCAGCGGGACGGTGGACTGGTAGCGGAGGAAGGCGTCGTAGCATCGCCGGGCGACGTCGTGGTAGCCGCGGCGGTCGAGGTCGGTGGTCATCATGACCGACTCGTTGGGATAAGTACCGTAGACAAAGGTACTGACGTGGGCGTGCAGGACGGGGGAGTCGAGTTCCTTCATGCAGTTGATGAGCAGGTGGCGGGCGTGGGCCTTGTAGAAGTCGTTGATCCAGGGCTCGGGCGTGCGGATCTGTGCGCCGGCATTAGTCAGCGCCGCCCAGAACTGGCAGAGACGTTCGGTATCGGCGGCCAGGTCTCGGCTGGTCAGGGGCAGGATCTCCTCTTCCTGCGTCAGGGTGATGGCGGGAATGAGGAAGCGGAGGGTGACCGCCTCCCGAGGAGCCAGTTCACGGGACCAGGCCAGGTCGTCGCCGGCCTCGCTGACCGTGCCTGAATCCGGATCCAGGAACAGGTAACGGAGCAGCTCGCCATGGACTGAGGGCGAGACGACGCGGTTACCACGGAGGAGGAGCTTGCCCGGTCGGCCGGCGCCGTATACGTCCCAGCCCGCTCCTTCGTTCGCGGAAAAGCGCAGGCGGGCCGTGGCCGATTGCTGCTCGCCGGTGTGGGCGACGCGGATGCGCATGAGCAGGACGGTGGGCTCGTCGCGGGCGATGTCGGCCAGGTCGCCGCTGAGCGAGTCGAGCACGGCGGTCTGCTCGTAGTAGAGCGGGCCGTCCTGCCACCAAGTGCGCAGCACGGGCAGGTAGCCGTCGCGGAGTTCGCGTCCGCCGCGGAGGTGGTCGGCGGGCAGGCCGAAGTCGAAGGAGATCTTCTCGCCCTCCCACAGTTTGCGGCCGCAGTCGCGGGGGCTGACCTGGATGTGGAAGAACCGGGACCAGGAGGGCACGTCGAGTTGGCCGTTGGGGCGGTGCTTGATGGCGTTGCGGTTGCCGGGCAGGCCGTGGATGAAGTAGAGCGGCTCCTTGATGGGCATATCCTTCCAGGCCCGGGTGAGGGTCTGCTCGGATTCGTTGGTGATCCGGTGGTAGACGGTCTGGCCGGCCGTCTCGCGGCGCAGGGCGTCACGGTAGGCGTCCAGGGTGATCGGATCGTCGCCGCGGGTGACCAGGATGCCGAGGTCGTCCACGAGGATGCGGTCGCCGCGGGCGATCTCGTCGGCGGCGAAGGAGAACGGGCGGATGCTGGAGCGGACGGTGACCACGGTGTGGTCGTAGCGGCGGTCCATGGGGTCGATGGCCATGAGCAGGTCGGCGTCGATGACTCCGGGACCGTCGGCGGCGAGCGTCCACCGGTGGTGGGCGCTGATGCGGACGGGGCTGGCCGCGGGTGCGCGCACGGTCAGCAGGTGGCCGTTGAAGACCTCGAGCCCGCCGGTCTCGGCCCCGGTGGCGGCGAAGGTGTTGTCGGCGGGGGTGCCGAACTGGATGCGGACTTTGAGCGGCTGGTAGATGGCGTCGGTGTACGCGCGGATGAGCCGGGGAGCGGGAATCGGCCGGTCGGCGTGCAGGCGGACTTGCAGCGTCTTGCGGTAGGTGACGCCGGGGCCGGGATTGTCGGGGAACTCGGCGAGGCCGACGGGTGCGAAGGTGAAGGTCCACCGCCTCCCCTGGGTCTCCACTTGTGTCTCGGCGGTTTTCCACTGGCCGTTGGTCCAGTCGTCGATCGCGTCCCAGCCGATGCCGCCGGCACCGCGCTCGGCCATGACGGGATCGGGCGTGCCCTTCCAGACGTGGTGCCAATACTGGAGTTGAAGGTCGGCGGGTGCGGGCAGATCGGCAGATTCGTCGAAGGTCACCTCGACGCGGCGGATCTTGCGGGGCTCGGCCCAGCGGATGCCGTAGGCGGTACCGTCGGTATCCGGGATGGCCATGCCGAAGGGTACGGCGTCGAGTTGTTGGCCCGGCTCAGGCAGACCCGCAGCCGCCTCGGCGGGCGCTGCGGCGCAGGCAAGGGCGAATACGGAAGCACAAGCCAGCATCGCTACCGCCAGCGGACGGTCATCGGGAAGAATGCTCACGAACATCACGCACGCTCCTTGTCTATCCGCGCCATGGGGGTCCGTTCCTTAACGTAGCGGTCGCCCCCTGCGGCGACCGGTGCCTATGTAGCGGTCGCCCCCCGTGGCGACCGGCGCCTATGTAGCGGTCGCCCCCCGCGGCGACCGGATTCCGCCGCGAAGCGGCCAGCCCGGACGAGGGCTCAATTGCGATACATTCATCTTATTCTGTCCGACGCGTGGCGCTCACGTCGCGCTATCGCGCCGGCGGCGGATGGCCGTCCGCAGGGCGTCGCCGGCGACCAGGGCGACCGCCAATCCTACCGCAGCGACACAACACCAGGCCAGCACGTCACCATACCGGCTATACACCGTGACCCGGGGATCAACCTGCGCCTCCGCGACGCGATAGCCCATGCCACCCGGTCGGGGCACGTCGTCCGCCCCGTTCACGAGATCATGCCACCGGCCGTGCACGTCGATGAAGCCGCTGATGCCCGTGTTCGAGGCCCGGGCGATCCAGACGCGGTTCTCCACCGCCCGAAAGGTGCACGCGGCCAAATGCTGGGCCTGCTGATTGCGGTGCCCGAACCAGCCCACGTTGCTGATGTTGAGCATGAAGTCGACGCGTTTGCCGCCGTCGGGGGCGACCACGAACCGCCGGTAGGTGTGCCCGATCGCATCTTCGTAGCAGATGGGTGCGGCGAACCGGAAAGTCTCGCCGTCGCGCGAAGGGGCGTGCATCGCAAACGTCGTGTACTGTGAGCCGGGCGTGGTCACGTACTCCTTGCCGCCGGCCCCCCAGGGGTTCCAGGAGGCGTCGTTCAGCAGGCGAAACAGGCGATGCAGCCGGCTGCTGTAGCGAAACGGCAGGTATTCCCCGAAGAACACCAGGTCGACCTTGTCGTAGCGGCGGGGTTCGGCCTCGCTCGGCCCGTAGACGAACGCGGAGTTGTACTCCCGCATGGCCGGGTAAAAGCCCGGCGGGCGCAAAACCTGGGACAGGCCCCCGACCACGATGGTGGCGTCATGCTCCCGGGCCAGCCGGGCGAACTCCTCATGCTGCAGGCGGGCCTTGGGCCGCTCGATGTTCAGCGGCGATTCGCGGTACTCGCGGTTGAGCACCATGTTCCAGGGCGTTTCGGGCAGGACAATGAGGTCCGGCCGAGCCGCGGCGGCCTGCCCTAACAAACGCAGGTAGACCAGTCGCTTGTCGGCGTTGAAGGCCTCCTTGTCCTCGCGGATGAGCCGATCCAGCTCATCGTCGATCGGCAGCGGGTCCTCGATGACGCGGGCGTTGTTGTCCAAGCCCGGCTGGAGCGGAAAGTCACCCTGCACCACGGCCACCCGCGGCCCGGGCCGACCCGGGGGCGCGTTGAGCCGCACATAGCCGTACAACAGTGTTCCCAGAAGAACTACGACGACGGCCGCAGTGCACGCGCCGAGCCGCAGCTTTCCCTCGGCTCGCGGAGCTTGCGGCTTGAGGCGAGTGAGCACCTGATCGGCGATCCAGCCGTTCACCATCGCCACGAGAAACGTGACGCCGAGCACGCCCGCGAGGTCCGCGATCTGAATGACCGGCGTGAACCGCACCTGGCTGTGAGCCAGCAGGCACCACGGGGTATTGAGCAGCCCACGCGAATGGAACAGCTCGTAGACGGTCCACGCCACGGGGAACACGACGGTCAGCGCCAGCCCATACCGGACGTGCAGGCGACGGATCAACCAGGCCACCCCCAGGAACCCGAACGCCAGGATCAGGCACCCCGCCAGGTAGACCGGCAACGACACGGGCTGCAGCCAGCGGCAGTGGGTCAACCAGAACGCCAGCCCCAGTGCCAGGCTGCCGACGTATACCCCCCGCGACCTCCGGGCCAGACAAAGCCCGACCAACCAAGGCACGAACACGACGTACGCCGCCGGCCAGAATGACCGCGGCTCGAAGAGCGGGAGACTCAGCAGGTAAGACAACGCGATCAGGACAGGGGGCAGCCAGGGTGAATCCGGCCGGAGGAAGCGGCCAGCACGCCCATGTCCGGCGACGGACGGGCGCACACCTTCCCGTCGACCACCCGCGGATCGGCCGGCCTGCGTGCGCTTCGCTGCTTTGGTTTTCCCGGCCAAGCTCACCCGCCTATCCCGATATCATTCATCGGAACCACAGATGGACACAGATGAACACGGATAAGAAAAGGAGTTAGAGGGTGTGTGAGATGCCTTCTCAGAGCCGCGACCGTAAAGAAGCGGTCGCTCGCTGCCGAGAAGAACCGCTCCCTTACGGTCGCGGCTCTGATACGCCCCGCACTTCTCACCCATCCTCTTGAAGATCACACCGCATCCTGATCCCGCGGCGAGCTGTGTTTGGCGCCGATCTCTTGTTTCATCCGTGTTCATCCGTGTTCATCCGTGGTTTGATTTCAACCGTGAGTAACCCCGCCTGTCTCATCGGCCGCCGTGTTCAGTCAGCAGGCGGGCCATGTGCTCGTGCCCCCGTGACCGGGCCAGCTTGAGCGGCGTCAGTCCGTTCCGCGCTGCGACGTTCACTTCCGCTCCCCGCGCCAGCAGCAGCCGCACCGTGTCCATCCGACCGAGAGAAGCCGCCAAGTGCAAGGGCGTGAAGCCCTCCTGGTCACAAGTGTTAGGCTGCGCTCCGTGGTCGATCAGCACAGCCGCCGTCTCCGCCCCCAGGACGCCGTGCAGCGGGGTAATCCCGCGGCCCGTCCGCACATTGGCGTCCGCCCCGGCCGCCAGCAGAATCTCTGCCACCCCCTGACAACCCCTGAATGCCGCCTCGTGCAGCGGCGTGTGGCCGTGCTGATTGCGAGCGTTGAGGTCTCCACCCGCCGCCAGGAGGGCCTCCGCGAGCTCGGGGCGGCAATGGTATCCGGCCATGTGCAACGGGGTGTAGCCGGCGGCATCGGCGGCGTGCACGTCCGCCCCGCGCGTTACCAGGAACCGAACCGCCTCCCCGCGGCCGTGCGTCACGGCGGCGATCAGCGGCGTGGCCCCGGCCGCGTTGCGTGCTTCCAACTCAGCACCCGCATCCGCCAACAGGGCGATGACCTCCGCATGCCCCATCGCCGCGGCCCAGTACAGCGGTGCGTAGCCTCCCTCGTTGCGCACCTCGGGCCGCGCTCCCCCGGCAAGCAGCGCCGCCACCGTACCCGCATGCCCGTACGCCGCCGCTTCGTGCAGCGCAACCGCCCGGCCGGGGTTCAATCCGTTCGGGTCGGCCCCCGCCGCGAGCAGCGTCTCGACGATCTCAGCGTTGCCGGTCACGGCGGCACAGTACAGCGGCGTGAAACCCGCGCGGTTCTGCGCATCGACCGCCGCGCCGCGATCCAATAAGAGCTGAACGACCTCGACGTGTTGCCCCTCAACCGCGTGATGCAACGGCATTAGGCCGTGCAGGTCCGATGCGTTGACCTCCGCTGCCCCGCTCAGGAGGCGGCCGACCCGCGCGGTGTCACCCTGTGCGCAGGCCGTGGCCAAATGATGTGTCGCCGGCTCGGTCAGCAGGAAGCCCGCCGCTGTCACCCCGCCGGCCAGCACCCCCAGACATATCCAGCGTTTCATCGTTACACCGAGAACCATCTGCGGGAGCGTATCCTGGCAGGGAAGCTGAGACAACCTCGAACCTTGTCCGTCGCAATCCGACGCGATGGCGGCTTCTACGCGTTCGCCGCGAAGCGGCAAGCCGCAACGTGCGCGTTGACCGCGAAGAGGCAAGCCGAGTCGTGTGCTTTCTCCGCGAAGAGGCAAGCCAAACGCGTGGTCTGCACACACTTGATGCGAAGCCGCAAGCGGCGGGACTTCGTGCGAAGCCGCAAACGGCAGCCTTTAGCCTCCAGCCCTCAGGCTTTAGCCTTTAGCCTTCAGCCTTTAGCCTTTCTCACGGGCAGGCCGGGGCGGACGTGTTCAGCACGTTGCGCACGGCCACGAGGTCCAGGACGTTGACGCCCCCGTCGGCGGTCACGTCGTTGCGGAAGCTGCCGGCCGCCGGTGTGCTGTTCAGCGCGTTCCGCACGCTCACCAGGTCGAGGACGTTGACCGTACGGTCGCCGGTCACGTCGCCCGCCAGCACGGTCATGCACACGGAGCCCGTGGCCGCCGCGCCCCCGCCGGCTCCGCGGATGCCCGGGAACCCGACCGTCAACGTGGCCGCGTTGGCCGCACCGCTCAGGCTGATCGTCAGCGTGCTCCCGCCGACCACCACACCACCGACCGAGCCGCTGGACACCGACACGTCCGTCGGCAGGCCGCTGACCCCCTCGATCGCGCCATTGAACGTCACCACCAGCGTCGTCGGGCCGCCCGACCGGGATTCCACCGCGCCCGCCGCCATCACGTTCACGTCGAACGTGCCCGCCCCACCGTGCGTCTTGCGGCTTACCGCCGACGCCACCGCCGGCGCAGGGGCCGGGACGTTCACCACCGTCACCGTCTTGCGGAAGACCGCGTCATGTGTGTCGCTGTTGAACCACTCGCTGTTGTCCTTCAACTGCCAACTGATCTCGTAGTCGCCCAGCGGGGCGTCGGCCGGCACGTTGATCGCGAACGGGAACACACAGGTGTCGCCCGGCTTGGTGACGTGCTCATCCGGCAGGCTGCCGCCATCCTGTGGAATGAAGATCTCGTAGAAGGGGTAGGGAATGAGCTTGCTCACCGCCGGACCCTCGAACTGCCCCACCGTCAGCATCGAACCGGTCGGCCAGGCGTTCCACGTGGTCGTCCCCGAGTTCTTCATCGACACGGTGCAGTTGTACGTCTGACCTCGCTGCATGGTCGTCGGGATCGTGTCCCCCTCCGAGTCGCCGTAGTTGCCCGCCGTGACGGTCACGTTCTTCTGATAAATCTGCCCGAACCAGACGCTGTTGTCCTTCATCTCCCACTTGAGCTTGTAGGTGCCGGGCGTCGTGTCCGCGGGCACGGTCACGGTGAACGGGAAGGTGCAGGTCGCCCCCGGCTTGGTGATGTGCTGGTCCGGCAAACTACCGCCGTCCTGCGGGATGAAAACCTCATGGAACGGGTAAGGGATGAGCTTGCAGACCTCCGGTCCCTCGAACTGACCGACGGTCAACATCGAGCCCAGCGGCCAGGCTGCCCAGAGCTGCCCGCCCACGTTTTTCATCCGGATGGTGCAATCGTAGCTACGGCCGGCCACCATGGTCGAGGGGATGGTATTGCTGACATGCTGCGACTCGTTGTCGTGCACGTAGACGGTTTTCCGGAAGATCGCGTTGTTGCCCTGGGTGTTGAACCATGTATCGTTGTCCTTCATCTGCCACTGGATCTCGTAGTTGCCAAGCGGGGCATCGTTGGGCACCGTAACGGTGAAGGGGAAAGTGCATTCCTGGGTAACCTCGACCACGCAGGGGTTGGTATAGATCTCGTAGAACGGGTAGGGGATGAGCTTGCAGACCGCCGGCCCCTCGAACTGCCCCACGGTGAGCATGGTGCCCAGGGGCCAGCACGCCCAGATGTCGCTGCCTGAGTTCTTCATGGTCACCGAGCAGTTGTAACTGTGGCCCTTACGCATGGCGGCGGGGATCGACTCGCTCACGAAATCGCCGACCTTGTTGGACGCGGGCCCGCACGCGGCGCCCGAATACGTGGCGGGAATCTCCGTATTGGCCGTCACCCACTGGCCGCGGCTGGCGGGTATGTTGTAACTGTTGGCATAGCCGAAGGTCTGCCCCTGGCGGATTTCAAAGTGGAGGTGCGGGCCGGTCGAGACGCCCGTGTTGCCCATGGAACCGATGTGCTGGCCGCGCGCAACGGTCTGCCCGTTGCTCACGTTAAAACCCGACAGGTGTGCGTAGCGCGTCACCCAGTTGCCCGCGTGCCGGATGTCGATCGTGTTCCCGTAGCCGCTGTACGTGCCGACGTAGATCACCGTGCCCTGGCAGGAGGCGTAGATCGGCGTACCCGTACTGTTGGCGATGTCGACACCGGCGTGGTAGCGGGAACAGCCGTCCCGGCAATCGCCCCAGAGGCTGCTGATCGAACCGGTGGCCGGCCAGATAAAACCGGACGCGGCCCACGCTCCGGGCGCGATGGCCATGACGTACGCCGCCGCCAGCATCCCTGTAACGACTCGATTTCGCTGCGTTGCTCTCGCCATTCGATCACTCCTCCAAGGTGGCGCTCGGCCGCGGGCCCAATGTAACCATCCCCTCACGGACACACCGGTACACTCTGGTTCAGCGCGTTCCGCACCGCTACCAAGTCGAGAACATTAATTGTCCCGTCCGTGGTCACGTCACGGGTGAACGTGCCGGCCGCGGCGGCCTGATTCAACCCATTCCGCACCGCCACCAGGTCGAGGACATTCACCTGCCCGTCGCCGTTCACGTCGCCCACCAGCACGCGGAAGCACAGCGTGTCCACAACCGCCTGGCCGCCGGTGTCCGAGATGCCCGGGAATGAAACCTGCAGCGGCGTGCCGTTGGTCACGCCGGAAAGCTCCACGTGCAGCTCATCGCCGTTGACGATGCCGACCTGCGTGACGGAACCATACGAAAGGCTGACGTCGGCTGTGTCGAGGCCGCCGACGCCCTGAATTTCAGCGTCGAAGCCGACAATCAATTCCGTCGGTCCGTTGCTGCGACCTTCCACGGCCGTTGGCACCGAGACGTCCAGATCGAAGTCCCCCGCGCCGCCGTGGCTCTTCCGGGAAACGGCACTGGTGATGGCCGGCGGGGCACAGGCCA